>CALJSB010000116.1 GCA_937976305.1 uncultured Acidimicrobiales bacterium | reverse complement strand
GCTCACCGAGTTCGTTCAGCTGCCGTCGCTTTTCGATCGCACGTATCTCACGCACCAGTACTACGGCCTTGTTGAGCACCACGTCCGTCAGATCCACGCCGGGCTGCGGGGCTGGTTCGATGGTCACGAGGCGTTGCTCTTTCCGACCCCGCCACTCGAACGAGCGCAGAAGCTGATCGCAGGATTCGGCGGACCTGACGAGGTACGGGCCCAAGCGAAGGCCGCTCTGACCGACAACGATCTGCGGTGGGCGCTCGAGCTAGCAAGCTGGCTGGTGCGCGGTGAGCGCGACGAGCAGGGGCGTCTCGATGGCGGAACCGAAGTAGATCGGAACCTTCTGGCATCGATTCTGCGCACCATCGGGCAGCGCACGACCTCGGCGAACGCACGTAACTGGCTCATCACCCGAGCGCTTGAGCTCGAGGGGTCGCTCGATCTCTCGCGGTTTCGCACCCATCGCTTCAGTCGGGCCGATGTGTTGGCCAACCCGGCGGATCAATACGTGCGGGCTCTTCGGGTCGTGCTTGACCCCGAACGGGCGGAGGGAATCGACGAGGAGGTGCGGTGGGAGTTTGCAGATGGCACGACCGTCGGCCTCCACGTGCGACGCTCGGTTGCCGTACCCACTACTGGAGAGGGTGCTGATTTGGTCATCCGGCTCGACCTCAAGACCTGGGCTGAGATCTTGTCGACCAAGATGCTCTTCAGCGACGCCATCGTGTCTGGCGATGTCGAGCTCGAGGGGGACGCCAAGAGGCTTTGCAAGGTGCTCGCCGTATTCGACCACGCAACGCTCGCTCAGTGAGTTCGATGAGTAACGCGTCAGACCTTCCGCCGCCGGCTCGACCCTTCGCAGGAACAATCGAACGGCTTGTCGACGACTCGACATCGGCACCGCTCGAGATGGATCGGCCCGGCGGTCCAAACGTGCTTCTCGTCTTGCTCGACGATGTCGGCTTCGGTTCGAGCGCAACATTTGGCGGCCCGATCCCGACACCGGCCGTCGACAAGGTCGCGGCTCGAGGGCTCCGCTACAACACCTTTCACACCACGGCGTTGTGTGCCCCGACCCGAGCTTCGCTGCTCACGGGACGCAACCACCACTCGGTGCACATGGGCGGGATCCCTGAGGGCGCCAACAGCTACCCGGCGTACGACACGGCGATTCCCCGAGAGTCGGCCTTGGTCGCCGAAGTATTGCGCCAGCACGGCTATTCGACGGGCTGCTTCGGCAAGTGGCACCTGACGCCCATGTGGGAGTTCAACCCTGCCGGACCCTATGACCATTGGCCGACCCGCATGGGCTTCGACCGCTTCTACGGCATCATCGGCGCCGAGGCCTCGATGTACGAGCCGGCGGCCTACGACCAGATCACGCCGGTCGAGCCCTACGTCGGCCGCGACGACTACCACTTCACCGAAGACCTGGCTGATCAAGCCATTCGCTGGATTCGTCAGCAAAAGGCCGCTGATCCAGCTCGCCCATTCTTCTGCTACTTCTCGACGCCAGCTGTCCATGCCCCGCACCACGTGACGCCCGAGTGGATCGCGAAGTTCGAGGGCATGTTCGACGACGGATGGGACGCGCTGCGTGAACGAATCCACGAGCGCCAGCTGGCGCTTGGTGTGATTCCGCCCGGCACCGAACTCACGCCGAGGCCCGAGCAAATTCCCAGTTGGGACGAGTATCCCGATCGATACAAGCCCGTGGCTCGCCGCCTCATGGAAGTGTTCGCTGCGTTTCTCGCTCACACCGACGCACAGGTCGAGCGGGTCATCGACGCAATCGACGAGATCGGTGTCGGTGACGACACCCTCATCATCTACGTGACTGGCGACAACGGAGCGTCGGCCGAGGGGACGATCCACGGCGCATGGAGTGCCCCCTCGTTTCAGAACGGGATCCACGAGGATCCCGAATGGCTGCTCGACCACATCGATGACTTCGGTTCGGCAGCGTGTGAGAACCACTTCAATGTGGGTTGGGCGTGGGCGCTCGACTCACCATTTCAATGGATGAAGCAGGTGGCGTCTCACTTCGGTGGCACTCGCAATGGCCTGGCCGTGTCGTGGCCAAACGGCATCGACGATGCCGGTGGTCTACGTGACCAGTTCCATCACGTGATCGACATCGCCCCGACCGTTCTGCAGGCAGCGGGCATCGAAGCGCCGGCCCGGGTCAATGGTGTTGAGCAGATGGCAACGCACGGCGTGGCCATGAACTACTCGTTCCCAGCAGACGCCGCCACCGCTGCATCACGGCGAACGACGCAATACTTCGAGTTGCTCGGCAACCGGGCGATCTACCACGAGGGCTGGATTGCATGCTGCTTCCACGGCCGGGTGCCGTGGGTCCGGCTCGACGGGTATGCGTTCGACGGGCCGCAGGAGCGGTGGGAGCTCTACGACGTTCGCACCGACTTCTCGCAGTTTCACGATCTGGCCTCCCGGCATCCGCAGAAGTTGGCCGAGCTCCAAGAGTTGTTTCATGCGGAGGCGCAGAACTACGGGGTGTACCCACTTCGCGATCCGGGGTCGAAACGCGATGCCGGCTGGCGCACCCCTCGTTCACTCGGTGCTGTGTCGAAGATGACGTACACGACCGACCATGTGCGGCTTCCGGAGCGATCCGTGGTGAACCTCAAGAACACCTCCCACGAGATCAGAGCCATTCTGGATGTGCCTGATGGGGGAGCGGTGGGTGTGATCGCCTGTCAGGGCGGCAATATGGCGGGTTGGTCGATGTATCTCGATGAGCAGGGCGTGCCAACTTTTCTCTACAACTGCTTTGGCCACGAGCTGACCTTCGTCTCGGATCGAGATGCCCTTGCCGCCGGCCGTCATCAGGTGCGGCTCGCCTACGAGCACGACGGCGGCCTGGGAGCCGGAGGCGTGATGACGCTGTTTGTCGATGGGGTCGAAGTTGGGTCGGCGCGACTCGAACGAACCGTCCCGATCGTGTTCTCAATGAGCGGCGAGACGTTCGACGTTGGCGTCGACACCGGTGCACCTGTCGGCCCGTACCGTCACCGCTTCGAGTGCACTGCCTCGATTCTCTCTGTGACACTCGAGCGGTTGAAAGACCCCGACCCTGATGTGCAGAGGGCGATGGCGGCCGGTGAGTTTCAAGCGGCAATGGCATCGCACTAGTCGTACCGCACGGGTGGCAACGCAGTCAGGGAAGCGAAGGAGCGGCGTCGGAATGGTGGCAGCCAGGTAGCGTCAAGCGCCGTGAGCGGCCTGCAACTCGGCATCGATACCGGCGGTACCTACACCGACGCGGTATTGGTTGATCATGAGCGCAGCGGCGCCGACGCGATCGTTGCTTCAGCAAAGGCGCTGACGACGCGTCACGACCTGTCGATCGGCATCGGTGAAGCCCTTGATGGCGTCTTAGCGTTGGCCGAACCCAAGCAACAGATCTCGTTCGCGTCCATCTCGACCACGTTGGCTACGAACGCCATCGTTGAGGGGCAAGGTCAGCGGGTTGGTCTGGTAGCGATCGGGTTCGAGCCGGCTGATCTCCAGCGAGGCGGTTTGGCCGGCGCGGTTGTAGATGATCTTCAGATCCTGATCGACGGTGGGCATTCCGCCCACGGAGTAGAGAAAGCCCCGCTCGCGAGTGACGAGCTCGAACGGCAGCTTGCATCTCTTCCCGAAGATGTCGCGGCCTTCGCCGTGGTTGGCCACTTTGCGGTTCGAAATCCCGAACACGAGTTAGCGGCCCGAGACCTCATTGCCCGCGTGACGGGTCGGCCGGTCACGTGCAGCCACGAACTGACGGCGAAGCTCAACGGTCCCAAGCGGGCCCTCACCTGTGTGCTGAACGCTCGCCTCGTCGGGCTGATCGGCCAGCTGCTCACCTCGGCTGACCAACTGCTCACCGAGCGCAACATCACGTGTCCGCGAATGGTCGTGCGAGGTGATGGATCGCTCGTGTCGCTCGATTTCGCCACCACCCGACCAATCGAAACCATTTTGTCGGGTCCAGCCGCATCCCTCGTTGGTGCGAGCTTTCTGGCCGAGGCGCCGAACGCGATCGTTTCTGACATCGGGGGCACAACAACCGACGTCGCCGTGCTGCGCGATGGTCGTCCCGAGATCGACCGAGAAGGTGCCATGGTGGGAGGCCACCAGACCATGGTCGAAGCCGTCGCCATGCGTACCTCGGGCCTCGGCGGCGACAGCGAGGTCGGTATCGACGATCGATCGAAGAGCACCACGATTGTGCTCGGCCCTCGACGAGTGGTGCCGGTGAGTTCACTCGCGGTCGAGCAACCCGACGTTGTCCACGCCGTGCTCGACCGGCAACTCGCGAGGCTTGCGACTCGTGAGAACGACGGTTCGTTCGGCCGCCTCACGCGGCCGATCACGGCCGCAATTGTCGCCGCACACGAGAACGAGCTTGGTCGTGAGTTGCTCGAGGCCATGGTCGAGGGGCCAGTCGAACTGACCGAGACGCTCACCACACGGCGTCACGAGAATGCGTTCAACGCCCTCGTCGATTCCGGCTTGGCCCAGCGAATCGCAGTGACACCGACCGATGCTGCACACGTGCTGGGGTTTCAGTCGAGCTTTGACCTGAGCGCGGCCGAGAAGGGCCTGGCGCTGATGGCCCGCCGTCAAGATCGGCACGGCGACACCTTGGGCAACGGCCCGGTGGGCCTGGCCCAGGCAATCATCGATGCACTGATCGCCCAGAGCGCCGAAGCGGTGCTGAGCGTCGCCCTCGCCGAATCGGGGCTGCCCGATGTCGACTTGGCCCGTCATCCACTGACGGTCGCTGGTTTGGGCGGGCTGCGGGACTTGGTCAAGATCGATGTTGCGCTCGATGTGCCGCTCGTTGCAGTTGGTGCATCTGCTGCCACCTACTACCAGCGGGTGGCCGCCGAGCTCAACGCCGATGTCGTCGTGCCAAAACATGCTGAGGTGGCCAACGCCGTCGGGGCGGTCGTCGGCCAAGTGCGGATGACCCAGCAGGCCACCGTCTCACCACTCAAACGAGGCGGCTTTCGAGCCCACGTCGACTCGACCGACTTCGAAGAGTTCGAAGACGCCGTGAGCCATACGATCGAGCAACTGACCACTCGCGTCGAGGCCCTGGCGACTGAACAGGGCGCCCGGCAGATCGAAACCTCGCTCGATCGCAACGACGTGATCGCTGAGGTGAACGGCCAGGAGATCGTTGTCGAATCGACCGTGACCGCAACGTCGATTGGCCGTCCAGAGTTCGCGTGAAGCCACGACCGTTCCCAGGAGTTCGGTCAAACGAAGCGAACGACCTACTGTTGCGGGATGGCTCAACCACTCGGTCCCAAAGCTGAAGACGCGCTCGACTTTCTCGCAACCGATTCGTTGCTGACCGAAGACGAGGTGATGTTGCGCGACACGGTGCGGCGTTACGTCGAGGAGCAGATCAATCCCTACGTTGGCGAGTGGTTCGACGAGGGGATCTTTCCTCACGAAGAGATTGCCAAGGCGATCGGTCAGCTCGGGTTGTTCGGCATGCACCTCGAAGGCTACGGATGCGCCGGTTCGTCGGCGATGATGTACGGCCTCGCATGCATGGAAACCGAGGCTGGCGACTCCGGCTTGCGGAGCTTCGTCAGCGTGCAGGGCTCACTCGCCATGTTCCCGATCTGGGCCTACGGGTCTGAAGAACAGAAGCAAGAGTGGCTTCCCCGTATGGCTGCCGGCGAGGCCATCGGCTGCTTTGGTCTCACCGAGCCTGACTCGGGCTCAGATCCCAGCTCGATGCGAACGAACGCCAAGCAGGACCCGGGCGGCGATTGGGTCCTCAACGGGGCCAAGATGTGGATCACGAATGGCTCGATTGCCGATGTTGCCGTGGTGTGGGCTCGCACCGACGAGGGCATTCGGGGCTTCGTGGTTCCCACCGACACCGAGGGGTTCTCGGCGCCCAAGATCGAGCGCAAGGTGTCGCTCCGAGCATCGGTCACCTCCGAGCTCATCATGGACGATGTACGACTTCCTGCCGCTGCGGTGCTGCCTGGCGTCTCGTCGATGCGAGGGCCACTCAGCTGCCTCAACGAGGCCCGATTCGGTATCTCGTTCGGCGCCGTCGGCGCTGCCCGGTCGTGCTACGAAGCAGCGCTGGAGTATGCAGGTAGCCGTGAACAGTTCGGCGTACCGATCAGCTCGTTCCAGCTGACCCAGCAGCGCTTGGTCGACTTCATGACGCGGGTGCAGCAGGGCACCCTCGTGGCCTACCACCTCGGTCGCCTCAAGGATCAGGGAGTGCTGGGGCCGGCGCAGGTGAGCTTCGGCAAGCGACAGAACGTGCGGATGGCGCTCGAAGTGGCTCGGGAGGCGCGCTCAGTGCTCGGTGCCAACGGCATTACGACCGAGTACGCCCCAGCTCGTCACATGAACAACCTCGAGTCGGTCTACACCTACGAGGGAACCAATGAGATCCACACGCTGATGATGGGCCAAGCCATCACCGGTCAGAATGCCTTTACATAGCGGAGCGCCGGCGCCCACATGCTGCCGCCAACACATCACACCGAACGGCTGACACTTCGACCGTTCCAGGAGTCGGACTTCGAACCGATGGTTGGGTTCTACTCCAGCCCCGTCTCGAAGTTCTACGGCGGCCCGCTCGAACGAAATGATGCTTGGCGTCGCTTCGCCGCATATCCCGGTCATTGGGCGTTGCGGGGTTACGGACCGTGGGCGCTGGAGCGACGCGACACGGGCGAGTTCATCGGCCTGACGGGTCTCTGGTATCCCGAGGGTTGGTATGCCCCCGAGATCACGTGGGCCTTGCTCGAGGATCATCACGGCAACGGCTTTGCCACCGAAGCCGCATCGATGGCGCTCGAACTTGCCTATCGAGACTTCGGATGGGAGACGGCAGTCAGCGTGGTTGCCGTCGCCAACGTGGCGTCAGCTGCGGTGGCCAGACGAATCGGGGCCTCGGTCGAAACCACGACCGAATACGCATACGGAACAGCAGAGGTCTTCCGCCACCGGCCTCCGAGTTAGCTCCGTGTCGCCCCGGTTCCTTGCTGTTCGACGCCGACGAAGTACCGTCGGGTCATGGCGCTGACCGAAGAAGAGATTCGCATCCTCGGGTGTCTGATCGAGAAAGAGGCGACAACGCCTGATCAGTACCCGTTGTCGACCAATGCCCTGGTCAATGCGTGCAATCAGAAGAGCAATCGCCACCCCGTCACCGACTACGACGAACGACTCGTGATCGACTCAATGCTGTTGCTACGTCCTGCGGGGCTGGCCCGCACGGTCACGAGCGGACGGAGCGACAAGCACAAGCACGTCTTGGATGAAGCGTGGGGTCTGTCGCGGGAGGAGCTTGCCGTGCTCGCTCCAATGATGCTTCGAGGTCCGCAGTCACCCGGCGAGCTGAAGACTCGCACCGAGCGGTATCCGACGGGTCAGGGCAGCGGGTTTGCTGACTTGCACCAGATCGAGGCTGTCCTCACAGCTCTGGCCGCACGACCTGAGCCGCTCGTGATGAACATCGGCCGTGGTTCTGGCCAAAGCCAAGACCGCTGGGCCCATCTGCTCGGCGAAGAGGTTCCCGACGTCAACGACGTGCCGCCGAGCTCGGCGAGTAGTGGCGGTGGTGGATCTCGAGTGAGCAGCTCGGAGCTGGCAAAGAAGGTCGAGGCACTCGAGGCTCGGCTCGCCGTGCTGGAAGACGCACTCGGGGTGACGCCTCCTGCGACGGAGGAAGCGGCCCCACTGCAAGCAAGCTCCACGCCCTCGACCACACAGCCTGAAGATGATCAGCTGGCCGAAGATGCCCCGGCGTCTGCCCCCCATGCCGACTTGTCGCCAAATGTGATTCGGAGCGACGGCTACTAGCCGACGTCAGTTCGTCGGCGACTCGCTCCGAGCCGCTCGCCAGCGCATGTCACGTCGGTAGCAGGAGTTCGTTGTGCCGTTGGCCCGATGAGCGCCTAGCTTCGTCGCATGGAGACGCAAGAACGCACCATTGAGACCACAACCGACGACGGCGACATGGTGGTCGTTGTCACCGAACCAACCGACGCTCATCAGAGCGGCAGTTGGCCGACGGTGCTGCTGTTCATCGACGCCCCTGGCCTTCGACCGGCGACTCGTGACCTGATGGCTCGGATGGCAGGCGAGGGCTACCGAGTCGTCACGCCGGACCTTCACCACCGGCAGGGCCGCCTGCTCTACAAAGAGCCCAAGGACATGGGCGAACCGGGCGCTGGCCAAGAAATGATGGGCTGGATCGCCGCCATGACCGACGATCAGATCCAACACGATGGGGCCCGCGCCCTGACCGCTGCGGGCGTCAGCGACGATACGCCGTATGTCGCCATTGGTTTTTGCCTCGGGACGCGGGCGGTGTATCGGGCCATCGAGCGCAACCCCGAGCGAGTGCTCGCCGGCGCGTGCTGGCACCCCTCATTCATGGCCGACGATGGCGACGACTCGCCCCACCTCACCGCCGGTTCGCTCCAGACGCCGATGTACCTCGGCATTGGCGAGGCCGACCAAGTGCAGTCGATCGCCATGCATCAGCCGTTCCTCGATGCAGTCGCCCCGCTCGATCACGTTGAAGTGATGACGTTCCCGGGAGCCGACCACGGGTTCAGCTGGCCTGGCTACCCGCTCTACCACGAGACAGCAGCCGAGACGAGCTGGACCAAGACGCTGGCGATGTTCAGCGCAGCGTTCGCCTAGCAGCGCTGCGTTCGCCTAACAGTGCTCGGCTCAGAAGCCGAGGCTTCGGCCCACGATCTCTTTCATGATTTCGTTGGTGCCGCCGTAGATCTTCTGCACGCGGGCGTCGCGCCATGCCCGGGCGATGGGGTACTCCTCCATGTAGCCGTAGCCGCCGTGGAGCTGGAGGCACTGATCGGTCACCCGATTCTCGAGCTCGGTTGTCCACCACTTCGCTTCGGCTGCGTCCTCGGCGGTGAGTTCGCCTGCGAGGTAGGCCTCTATCTGACGATCGATGAACACCCACGCGATGTCGAGCTCGGTCTTCATCTCTGCCAACCAGAACTTTGAGTTCTGGAACGATCCGATTGGCTGGCCGAAGGCCTCCCGCTCTTTCGCATAGTCGACGGTCCAGTCGAAGGCTGCCTGAGCATGGGCAACCGCACTGAGCGACAACGACAGGCGCTCACGGGGCAGGTTGCCAACGAGGTTGAAGAAGCCCTCGCCTTCGTTGCCCAGCAGGTTCTCAGCTGGCACCCGAACGTCTTCAAAGATCAGCTCAGCAGTGTCCTGGGCGTGCATCCCGATCTTTTCGAGATTGCGGCCCCGGCTGAAGCCTTCCATGCCCTCCTCCACGACGAGCAAGCTCATGCCGCGGTGGGCCTGTTGCGGATCGGTCTTCGCGGCCACGATCACGAGCGACGAGTTGATGCCGTTCGTGATGAAGGTCTTCGTACCGTTGAGCACGTAGGTGTCGCCGTCCTTGATTGCCGTGGTGCGCACGCCGGCAAGGTCGGACCCAGTACCCGGTTCGGTCATGGCGATAGCCGTCATCGCATCGCCCGAGCAAATGTCGGGGAGCCACCGCTTCTTCTGCTCGTCGTTCGTCACTTCGTTGAAGTACGGAAGACAGATGTCATTGTGAAGCGTCATACACATGCCACTCGCCATCACACCGGCGGCCTGTACTTCTTCGTTGATGATGCAGTTGAAGCGGAAGTCATCGACGCCACCGCCGCCGTATTCCTCATCGACTTCCATGCCGAGGAACCCGGCATCGCCAGCGGCCTTGAACATGCCGATGTCAACGATGCCTGCGGCTTCCCATTCGTCAGCGTGGGGAACAACCTCTTTTTGGAGAAAGGTGCGAACACTTTCACGAAACATGTCGTGCTCGTCGTTGTAAATCGTCCGTCGCAACATGAGGTTGACGTTAGCTCAGGGCTCCGCTTGCAGCCCCGTCCGAACCCCTACGATCTGTCCCGCAGCGAGGTCGCCTGAACCTTGCCGATCACTTGCCCCGAGACGCCCGAATGCCCGACCCCGAGATCAAAGCTGCGGTGGTGGTCAGTGGTGGCGACCCGTTGACGCCAACCGAGATCGGTGTCGTGGCCAATGATGCGTTCGTCGTGGCTGCTGATTCAGGGATCGACAGGGCGGCGGCGGCAGGAATCGCCATTCACTTCGCCGTCGGTGACTTCGATTCGGTGACCAGCGCGGGGCTCCAGCACGCAGAACGTGCCGGGGTCGAATTGATTCGACATCGACCCGACAAAGACGAAACTGACCTCGAACTGGCCATGATAAAAGCCGCCGAAACGGGTTGTGGCCGACTGACAGTGGTCGGGCTCGGAGGCGGCCGTTTCGACCACCATCTCTCGTCGGTGCTCCTCCTCGCCGACGAGCGTTTTGCCGCCATCGAGGTCGACGGCTACGTCGGATCAACGAAGTTCACGGTGGTCCGGTCGAACAGCACACTGGTGGGCAACATCGGCGATCTCGTGTCGTTGATCCCCATTGGGGGACCGGCCCGCGGCATTTCCACTGAGGGACTCGAATATCCGTTACGGGGTGAAACGCTTGCTCCCTCGTCGCCACGCGGCGTCTCAAACGTCATGACCTCGCCATCGGCTTCGGTGCGTCTCGAACGCGGCGTCTTGTTTGCCGTCCAGCCACCTTCTGCGAACGACCATGCGTAGCAAGGTGCGGTTTGGTCGCTCTCGGCCCTCTGCTGGCCGGCGAACCTGGAGTCAGCGTTTGGTGATCGGCGCGAACGTGGTGTCGATCATCGGAGCTCTTGGGCTTGCTTGGATGCTGAACTTCACCTGGGAACAAGCGGCAAGCGTCGAACGGATTCAGCTCGGAGCGAATCTGACGCCACTCGAAGAATCCGAAACCGAAGGGGGGCGAGTCTTCAACCTGTTGATCGTTGGTTACGACAGCTCGGCTGGCCTCGACCCCGACGACCCGATCCAGGTTGGACGCAACGGCGAGCGCTTCAGCGATGTGATTCTCATCGCCCACATCGACGAGCGCGAAGAGACGGCAACCCTGCTGTCGGTTCCGCGCGACCTGTGGTTGCCGATCGCCGGACTCGATCGAGAGCAGAAGATCAACTTCGCCTTTGGAGTTGGGGGACCGGCGGTGCTCATCGACACGATCGAGACCGAGCTCGACATCCCGATTCACCACTTCGTCAGTGTCGACTTCGCCGGGTTCCAAGGCGTCGTCGAAGTCGTTGGCTCAGTGGACATCTACTTCGAGCAACCTGCCCGTGATTGGAATGCTTCACCCGCATCTGGTCCTGCGTTCAGCCAGACCGGCTTCGAGGTGCTCGAGGCGGGGTGTCATGCGCTCGATCCTCCGACGGCCCTCGCCTACGTGCGGAGCCGCCACTACCAGGTGCAGCTCGATGATGGGACGTGGGTCGACTCCAATCCGCCTTCTGATCTTGGGCGGATGATCCGCCAGCAAGACTTCGTTCGCCGGTTGCTGGCCGAGGCCATTGACGCCGGTGCTCGTAACCCATTTGTGCTTGCTGATCTCATCGACGCCGGCTTGGAAAACGTCACCATTGATCAAGAGCTCACTCCGCACGTCTTGGTCGACGTCGGAAGAACGTTCCGCGACTTCGAGCCAGGTCAGCTCCAGACCTACAGCTACCCCGTGGAGTTTGGGTGGGAGGGCACGGCGAGCGTGCTCTACGGGATCGATGCCGAATCAGAGCCGATCCTGCGCATCTTTCGAGGAGAATCCTCCAGCGACCCTCGAACCGTTCTCGTCTCGGTGGTCGGCGACCAGCGAGCCGAGAACCAAGCGTCGCAAGTTGCTTCCGATCTCAACGGGGCTGGCTTCGCCGTCGACTCGGCCTCGCTTGCTGACACCGAACCCGGGTTGGTCGTGCGCTACGGCGTCAACGGTCGACAGGCCGCAGAACTGGTGAACGAAGCGCTGGACGGCGCTGGTCGCTTGGAAGAGATCGACACGCTTTCGGGCCGCCACGTGATTGTTGTGGTCGGGGGTAGGCCAACAGGAGAAGAGCTCGCGGCGTCCACTACGACACCGGGGCCGATCACGACAACGCCGCAATCGGTGTCGAGCCTGACCACGTCCTCAGCGGGCACAGGTGGAGTGTCATCGGCACCGGCTGGCAGCGATGAGGCAGCCTTGCCCTCCGATGACGCCGGCGCTGATGCCGGAGCGGGCGCGAGTTGTAGCGAATAGCTGTCCGCAACCGCTGCGGGTCGTCTGGTCTAGGGACTGGAGAGGACAACTCAGGGAGAAATTCGCTCCCACGGGTAGCGTGTGGGTCGGTCGTTCGCGTCCAGGAGGCAAAACGGTGGCAAAAATTGCGGTGATCGGCACGGGATATGTCGGTTTGACAACGGGTGCGTGTTTTGCGCATTTGGGTCATGAGGTGGTGTGTGCGGACATCGACGAGGCGAAGATCGAGTCGTTGCGTCGTGGCGAGGTGCCGATTGTCGAGATGAATCTCGACCGGTTCGTGGCCGAGGGCATCGCCTCTGGAAATTTGTCGTTTGTTGTTGGCGCTGCTGAAGCGTCGAAGGACTGCGAGTTCCACTATTTGTGTGTGCCGACTCCTCAGGGTGAGGACGGTTCGGCTGATCTGTCGTATCTCGAGATCGCAGCAGCCCAGATCGCTCCGGTGATGCCAACGGGTTCGGTTGTGGTGAACAAGTCGACGGTGCCGGTCGGTTCGACGGGGATCGTGGCTCGTGTGATGGGCCGCAACGATGTGTCTGTGGTGTCGAATCCGGAGTTCTTGCGTGAGGGCACCGCGATTGATGATTTCTTGAATCCTGATCGTGTGGTGATTGGTTCTCGTGACCAAGAGGCCGCGATTCGGGTGGCTGGTTTGTATACGGGTGTTCGGGCGCCGGTGATGGTGACCGACCCGATTTCGGCTGAAACGATCAAGTACGCGTCGAACGCGTTTTTGGCTTCGAAGCTGTCGTTTGTGAACGCGGTGGCCAACCTGTGTGAAGCGGTTGGTGCTGATGTGAACGATGTTGTGCTGGGTATGGGCTATGACCGCCGCATCGGCAAAGAGTTTTTGAAGCCTGGCCCGGGTTGGGGTGGTTCGTGCTTCCCCAAGGACACGATCGCGTTGGCTCGTATTGCCGAAGATCATGGGTATGACTTCACGTTTTTGCGTGAAGTGCTGGCGGTGAATGAAGAGCAGTTTGATCGGACTGCTGACAAGGTGTTGGCGGTGTTGGGTGATGATCCGGCATCGGCGTCTGTGGCGTGTTGGGGTTTGACGTTCAAGGCGGGCACTGATGATTTGCGTCAGTCGCCGGCGATTGAGGTGTTGAAGCGGGTCTCAGCTGCTGGGGTGAAGATCAAGGCCTATGACCCGGCTGTTGGTGGCCAGCTCGATGAGTTGGCTGGTGTTGAGGTTGTGCAGGACCCCTACGCAGCCGTTGATGGTGCGGATGCGCTTGTTGTGTTGACCGAGTGGGACGAGTTCCGCTGGTTGGATTTCGACAAGGTTGCTGAGTCGATGCCGGGTCGTGCAGTTGTTGATGCCCGGAATCTGTTGGATCGTTCCCAGCTTGAACGTCGCGGGTTCGACTACCGCGGCATCGGCCGCTGACGGCTGGTTCGAAGGGATATCGCATCGTGGCACGCATCGTCATCACCGGGGGCGCCGGATTCCTGGGGTCGCACATGTGCGATCGTTTGGTCGAGCGCGGTGATGAGGTGGTCTGTGTCGACAATCTCGTGACCGGTCGGGCGAGCAATATCGAGCATCTTGTCGACCATGAGCGGTTCGAGTTCTTGCCGCTCGACGTGTCCGAAGAGCTCGACGTGGAGGGCCCTGTCGATGCCGTGATGCATCTGGCGTCGCCAGCATCACCGGTCGACTTCGACCGTATCCCGATCGAGATTCTTCAGGTCGGGAGCTACGGCACCCATCTCGGATTGGAACTGGCCCGCAAGAACCAGGCGGTGTTCCATCTCAACTCGACGTCTGAGGTGTACGGCGATCCGCATGTGCACCCCCAGCCCGAGACCTACTGGGGCAACGTGAACCCGATTGGCCCTCGCAGTGTGTATGACGAAGCGAAGCGGTTCGCTGAGGCCATGACAATGGCCTATCACCGCACCCACGATCTCGATGTGCGGATCGTGCGCACGTTCAACACCTATGGGCCGCGTATGCGGCCTGATGATGGTCGTGTGGTGTCGAACTTCATCGTGCAGGCTCTGAAGGGTGAGCCGTTGACCATGTATGGCGATGGTTCGCAGACTCGCAGTTTCTGCTACGTCGATGATCAGGTGGCCGGGCAGTTGGCGCTGCTCGATTCTGGCCATGTTGGCCCGGTCAACATCGGGAACGAACATGAGTTCACGGTTGCTGAGTTGGCGGAGAAGGTCCTTGCCGCAACGAACTCGAGTTCGCCCATCGAGTCCCTACCGCTTCCGAAAGACGATCCGACCCAGCGCAAACCCGATCTCACGATCGCCCGCTCGGTGCTGGGTTGGGAGCCACAGGTCGAACTCGCCGAAGGCATCACCAAAACCGCCACCCACTTCGCCACCGAACTCAACCTGTAACGGCGCGTCGAACGGCGGGGTCAGGTCTCAGACGTAAACGCCGTGGCGTTTTGGCGCCCCAGCGCCAAAAGGCCGTTAGCGAACGAAGTGAGCGGCGGAGTCGCGCCTCTCGGGCTTCGCATGGGGCAAACTTGGACTGCCCATGAGCTCTTCTCCCGCCACGCCCTCAGAGGTGTACCCCGACCGTGTGCCCACCGGTCCTGCGGGCTCGGATGACACCCTGACGATCGGGTTCATCCTCACCCAGCTCTGGCACCGCGTGCCCGGTGGCACCGCATCCTCAGCGCTCAAGCTGCATGGGGCACTCGAACCTCGGCGCGACGTCAAACTGATCGGCATCGGAGCCGGCGGACCACGCACCGCGGACTCAGTCGCCTATATGCCGCCTCCAGGAACCAAACAGTTCAGACTGCGATACCAGGTGCTCTACGACACGTGGCAGCGTTTGGGCCAATCCGCCCCGGAGCGCCTGATTGGTCCGGTCGATGTGATTCACGCCACGACAACACTTGTGCCACCGGTCAGAAGCGCAAAGCTGGTGGTCACCGTCCACGACATGTTTCCGTACCTCGAGCCTGATGTGTTGACCAAGCGCGGCGGCCGGATTTTGCGGCAAGGCATCGACATCGCCAAAGACCGTGCTGACATCGTGTGCTGCCCGAGCCAGCAGACCATCGACGACTGTGTCGACTTTGGTTTCGACCCTGACCGAATGCGACTCGTTCCGTGGGGAGCGACCGTTCACGATCCCAGTCCAGCGAAGATCGACTCGACCCGGGCGCGACTCGGCCTCGAGCGCCCGTACCTGTTGTGGCTCGGCACGATCGAACCTCGCAAGAACCTCCCGTTGCTCCTCGCCGCCTTTGCCCAGGCCGAGCTTGATGGTGTTGATCTGGTGCTCGGCGGACCGTTCGGCTGGAACGAAGATCTCGACGACGTCAGTCGAGCGCTTGGCGAGCGACTTCATCGCCTCGGCTTCATCGCTCCCGACGACCTAGCTCCGCTCTACGCCGGAGCCACTGCTCTCGTCTATCCGAGCTTGCGCGAGGGGTTTGGGATGCCCGCCGCCGAGGCGATGGCGCAAGGCACACCAGTCGTTGGTTCGGCGGGAACAGCGATCGCCGAGGTGGTCGGCGATAGCGGACTGCTGGTTGACCCAAGCGACTTGGGTGGCTGGGTCGAGGCCCTCCGCACAGCTGCGAGCGCCGGCTGGAAGGAACGCCATGCGGCAGCGGCGCGGGCCCGCGTTGCCTCGTTCACGTGGGAGAAGGCAGCCGCTGCCCAAGTCGCCGCCTATCGGGCGGCAACAGCTTGATGGCGAGACAGCATCAGTCGGTGGTGCTCGCAGCGGGCACCGTCGACGGGTCAGGAACGAAGGTTGCCCTCAGCAGCGCATTGATCAACCTTGCCGAGGCATCTCTCTCTCGACCGGTCACTGCGGTGGTTCCCGAGACAGGGGTTGGGCTTGCAGGCGTTCACGAGATTGCGTTGGCGCCAACATCCCGCCTGCTTGCTCTTCTGAACGAGGCTCTGGGCCGACCCACCGCCGATGTGTACATCGGATTCGCTGATCGCCTTCCGCTCCGGCCTCGCCGCACCACCGTGCACGTCATGGTCGTCCAGAATCCACACCTCTACGGCGGGCTTGACGAGTGGGCCATTGCCAATCGGGTCAAGCATGCTGCGTTGTCGCGATGGGCTCGATACTCCGCAAAGCAGGCGGATCTCGTGATCTGCTCAACCGATGCCAGTCGAGTCGACGTGATCGCTTCGACAGCCGTTGACCCGCGCCGAGTCGTTGTGCGGCCCATCCCGGCCCGGCCCGTCGACCAGGCAAAATCAGAGCATCGTGATGTCGTGCAGCGCGTGCTCAACGTCGGCGACTTGTACGACTACAAACGAGCCGACGTCGCCCTCGACGCAGTCGTCGAGTTTGCAGCGGCGGTCGACCATGTTGTCGAGTTCGTTCATATCGGACGCTCAGTCGATGAGTCGGCCGAAGAAGCACTCGACGCCGCGACCAAGCGGGCTCGTGCGAGTGGGGTCAGGGTGACTCGTCTCGGGCGGACCTCACACGAACAGGTCTTCGAAGAGATGCTTGCGTCCGATGTCATGGTCTTGCCATCAGCCGCGGAGTCACAAGGGGTGCCGCTCGTCGAGGCCCTGTCGACGGGATTGCCGGTGGTGTGTCGAGATCTACCCGTGTTTGTCGAGCAGGGCGCAGGCTGTGTTGTTGCGGTTGGTGGGGCTCGAGACGCTGACCGGTCCGCAGACGTTTCCGCCTTCGCCGCGGGCCTGGCGAGCGTGGCTGACGCTGACGTTCGGCGACGAATGAGCCGAGACGGACTGGCGGCTCACGAACCAGTCTTCTCTGGGTGGGATCTGCTGCCTGACCGATGAGCAGGCGCCTATCCTGACCGCGTGCGCGTCCAGTTGCTCTGCCCCCACTTCGAACCAGACGTGAACGCGGCCACCGGAATGCTCATGACCGGCCTGATGAGGGGCCTCGCTCGACGAGGCCACGACGTCGATGTTGTGTCGAGTTTCCCCTGGTACGAGGGTCACGATGTCAGCGCAGAGTGGCGGGGCCGGCCGTGGCGCAAAGGCACGACCGACATGGGTGAGATCGTCCGGGTCTGGCCCTTTCCGACTGACAAGAACAACATCGCCGCTCGTGCGCTGGGGTTCTTCGGGTTCTCCGGTCTCGTCGCAGGTGCCGCCCAATCACTGCCTCGTCCAGACATTGTGATGGGCATGTCACCACCGATCTTCCTCGGTGAGGCCGCTTGGGTGACCGCCAAACGGCACGGTGTGCCGTTCGTCTTTAACGTCCAGGACATCTTTCCCGACGTGGCGGTCGAGCTCGGCGCCATCGGAAATGATCGGCTGGTCGAGATGCTGCGCCGTCACGAACGATCGATGTACAAGCGGGCCGACTGTGTCGTGGTGCTCTCCGAGGATCAAGCCGACAATGTGCGGGCCAAGATCGATCCGACCGGTCGAGGCAAGGTTGAGATCATTCGGAACTTTGCCGATGTCGACAAGATTCAGATGCGCGATCGCAACACGTCGTATCGGCGCGATCTCGGGCTGTCTGGCAAGTTCGTCGTGCAGTACTCGGGCAACGTTGGTCTGTCGCAGCCCTTCGAGTTGATCCGCAAGGCTGCCGATCGGCACGCCGCCGATCCCGACGTGCACTTCTTGATCAATGGCGAGGGTGCAGGACGGCCCGATGTTGATGCGTGGGCCGGCAGCCGCTCGAACGTCACGGTGATTGACTACGTGGCTCCCGATCAGGTGCCCGAGGTGCTGGCGACCGCTGACCTCCACCTGATTCCGCTGAAGGCGGGGCTGGCCCGGTCGAGCACGCCGTCAAAGCTCTACGGAGTCCTCGCTGCGGGACGCCCAGCGCTCGCATCGATCGACGAGGGCTCTGAGGTGTGGGAGACCCTCGCGGAGGCGGATGCGGGGCGTTCCGTGCTCCCCGGCGACGACGAGGCGTTTCTGTCCGCACTGGACCACATGATCAACTCGCCGAGCAACCTCGAAAGAATGGGCAAGAACGGCCGACAGTACGTGGAGACACGCCTTTCACCAGACAGCCAGGCCGAAGCGTATGAGGAGCTCTTTGAGCGACTCATACGGTCACCGGGCTCGTGAACGGCACGGTGTCTTCCTCGCTCGCTGCCCTTCAACCCGCCACAACTCTTCACCAGGAGAATCGATGTCATCCGCCACACTCGATCATGCGTATGCGGTCATCCTTGCGGGAGGCTACGGCGAGCGCTTCTGGCCCCTGAGCACCATGGCTCGGCCCAAGCAGCTGCTCTCGTTGCTGAGTGAGCGGACCATGCTCGAGATGGCATTTGATCGGCTCGAGGGGCTTGTTCCCCACGACCGAGTGCTCGTGCTCACCAGCGCAGACCTTGTCGAGGCAACCATCGCAACAGCGCCTGACTTGCGGCCCGAGAACGTGATCGGAGAACCGGTCCGACGTGACACGGCAGCAGCCGTGGCGCTTGCGGCTGCGGTCGTGAAGGCTCGCGACCCGGAGGGTGTCTTCTGCATCCTCACGGCTGATCACGTGATGGGTGATCTCGATCTCTTCCGCGACACACTGCGCTCGGGACTCGAGGTTGCTGCAGCCAACGACGTGCTCGTCACGATCGGCATCACCCCGAACCACCCCAGCACGGCATTCGGATATGTCGAAACAGGTGACTCGTTCGACGGGGGAGTCGACACGGCGATTCCGTTCCATCGGGTGGCCCGCTTTGTTGAAAAACCCGACCGTGAGACTGCCGAGGGTTACCTCGACACTGGCCGGTTCTGGTGGAACAGCGGGATGTTTGTGTGGTCGGCCGAATCGGTCACCTCCTCGTTTGCTGCCCACCGTCCTGAACTCGCCGACTTCATCGAGGAGCTCGCACCGTCGGTCGACACGGACGGCTTCAAGAGTGCGCTTGCCGCAGGCTTTGAACCGCTCGAGAAGATCTCGATCGACTACGCCCTCATGGAAAAAGCCGACAACATCGTCATGGCCGAGGGGCAGTTCTCGTGGGATGACGTCGGGAGCTGGCCCGAGGTCGCCAACCACCTGCCGAGCGATGAGGCCGGCAATGTGACTCGCGGCGACGTATCAGTGCTGGACGCTGCCAACAACATCGTCCTCTCTGACGGTCGGCTCACCGCCATCATCGGAGTCGAGGATCTCGTGGTTGTTCATGCCGATGGTGCGACGTTGATTTGTCCGAAGGATCGGGCTCAAGACGTGAAGAAGATCGTCACCGAACTCCGGGCCAATCCGGATCACCAGAACCTGCTCTAAGGACCCACGATGACAACGAGATGGCAACCAGGAGATCAGATCGTTCGCCGAGAGGTGTGGCACGGGCGTGCCTGGTCGGCCCTGCCGATGTACGTGGTGCGTGACTCGATTGAGCTGCTGGCGCTCTACATGCCCGTTGGAACGCCGATCGGGTTTGGCGGCGGCCCCTGGCCGACCGCCAATGGCCGTCACGGGTGGGACGACGGACCGGACACCGTCTGGCTCGATCACGATGTGTTGCAGCTCCACCGGCCCGGCGATCCGTACTCCGCATGGATTCTCAGCCCAGGCGCAGATCGTGAAGATCTGGGTTGGTACCTCAACCTGCAGCGTCCGTTCCGTCGCACGCCGATCGGTATTGACACGCTCGATCATGAGCTCGACGTCGTCATCAACGAGGAAGGCGACTGGCGCTACAAGGATGTCGAGGAGCTGCATGCCAGCGTCGAGCTTGGCCGGTTTACGAGTGCTGAAGTTGCTGACATCGAGGCGCTGGGCGACCGGCTCACCACCATCATCGAAGCCGGTGTGCAGTGGTGGGATGACCGCTGGAAGAACTGGTCACCTCAACCTGAATGGTCAGCACCTCTAAGTCTCCCGGCCGACTGGGACGACATGGAAGCCGCCAGCGCAGACGATGCTGTTGCGGTCGAGACCAGCTCACTCGTCGAGTAAGCGCACAACCAAACGCTGGCAATTTGCGTCTCACGTGGCGCCCCGGGCGTTGCCTGGGTGAGAATCGCCTGCATGGATCAGATTTGTGATGACCTCGCTGCAGAACATGCTGCGCTCGATGCTGTCGTAGCCGGTATCTCCGAAGAGCAATGGGCCCAGCAGACACCAGCCGAAGGTTGGGACGTTCGAGACACGATCATTCACCTCGTCGGCGCCGACTTGGCCGCGCTGCAAGCCGTGAGCGAACCCGAAGCGTTCCTCGCAGCCAAGAAGAAGATGTTGGCCGAAGGCATCAACCTCGAGTCCGCCTACGGCGGTCCAGCCGATGACAGCGGTGCGGCGACGCTGGCATGGTGGCGCGACAGCAGATCAAAGATGCTCGATGCCTTTCGCAGCCGTGGCCCCAAGGAACGGATTCCGTGGTTTGGCCCCGACATGTCGACGCTCAGTTTCGCCACGGCCCGTCTCATGGAGACGTGGTCCCATGGCATCGATGTCGCCGAAACGCTCGGCGCCACCATGGAACCGACCGATCGTCTACGTCATGTCTGCCACATCGGTGTCACGACTCGGGGGTGGTCCTACGTCGTTCGTGGCATGACCCCGCCCGAGGGCGACGTGCGAGTTGAACTCACCGCGCCGTCTGGTGACGTGTGGACGTGGGGTCCTGAAGATGCCGCCGACACCGTGAAGGGCTCGGCCCTCGACTTCTGCTTGCTGGTCACCCAGCGCAAGCCACCGAGCGCCGTCAACCTCGAGTTGGTTGGCGACGTGGCAACCGACTGGGCCCAGTACGCCCAAGCATTCGCCGGCGCGCCAACCGCCACCGACCCCTCACGAGCGTGACGAAAAGTACCTGACCCCGCCGCTCACTTCGTCGCTAACCGCCTCTTGGCGCTGGGGCGCCAAAACGCCACGGCGTTTACGTCTGAGACCTGACCCCTATGAGGGCCGAAGGGCGAGGTACACCTCAGGCGAGGACTCGGAGCGAAGCGACGCCGCAGCAGAGGTGTGCGTCGACCGCAGGCCCGGAGACGACGTCAGCTCACGAGGTTTTTGGCGAAGCGGATGGAGCCGAGCTTGTCCGGCTCGGCGAGGGCTTGCATTGCGACCTCGAAGTCGGGCAATCCGTAGACGTCTCCGTCGTCGTTGATCATCACAAAGCGGTCGAGACCTTCGAGGAATGTGCGATCGTGGCTCACGGCGACGACGGTGCCTTCGAAACCTTCGAGTGCCTCTTCGAGCGCTTCGGACGACTCGATGTCGAGATTGTCCGTTGGCTCATCGAGAAGCAGTACGTTGTGTCCCTCCAGTTCGAGACACAGCACTTCGATTCTCGCCTTTTGTCCGCCGCTCAGCGTCTCGAATGCTTGTCGACCGTGGTCGCTGAGGCGATAGCGGCCCAAGGCCTTCATTGTCGCTTCGTCGTTGTTCAGGCGTTCACGGATGATGTCGAAGATCTCGCGACCCACAAAGTCAGGCCGATCGTTGATCTGGGTGAAGGTGCCGATGGATGTCCGAGGGCCGAGTTTGATCGCCCCCTCGGTCGGTTCGGTGTCGCCGGCAAGCGCCCGGAGCAGGTGTGTCTTGCCGGTGCCGTTGGGCCCGATCAAGCCGACCCGCTCGCCGAAGAAGATCTCATCGGAGAATGGGAAGAAGAGATCGTCCGTCTGGACGTCGTCCAGCGCTAGCACTCGTCGGGCCGAGTCACCGCCGCGAAGCCGCACCTTGATCTGCTGGTCAGTGACGGGTGGTGGTGGGGGTCCGGCAGCAACAAACTTCTCCCAGCGAGTCTCCGCCGCATTCGCTTTCGTTGCGTTCTTGAAGTTGGCCGCTGCCCGTTGCTTCATGATCTTCATGTGGCGATACAGACGTCGCTCTTCGTCGTTCCAACGTTTGAGCGCGTCACCCAATCGCTTTTGACGTTGCTCGCGAGCATCGGGGAACGACTCGTAGGAACCGCCATGGACCCAGCAGCCAGACCCCTCGATGATCACGAGTTTTGTCGCTGATCGCTCGAGGATGGTTCGATCGTGGCTCACCATCAGGATGGTGCTCTTGCACGCCGCGATCTGTTCTTCGAGCCATACCCGGGTTGGAATGTCGAGGTAGTTGTCTGGCTCGTCGAGCAACAGCACGTCGACGCCAGAAGTGAGCAGCACGTCGAGCACGAGTCGCTTGCGTTCGCCGCCCGAGAGTTCGCCCACGAGACGAGTCGCGAGGTCGTCCACCTTCGACTTCACACTGCGTTCGGCTGAGGCCGCCCATTGGGCATCGATCTCGTACCCGCCCAGATCGCCCCACTCGGCGAGGGCTTCCGCGTAGCCCATACCGTCGTCAGTCCCGTCGGCCATGGCCTTTTCGGCCGCAACCAGCTTTTTGCCCGCTTGCCGCACTTCGGGCACAGCGAAGTCGATGAGCATCTCGCGCAGCGTGTCGTCTGGCCTCGACATCCCAACGTCCTGGCTCATCGTCATGAACGAGCCGGTGATCAGTGCCTCGCCGCTGTCGGCCTCGAGCTCACCGGCCAGAATTCGCAAGATGGTGCTCTTGCCCACACCGTTTGGCCCGATCAGTGCCGCCTTGTCGCCCGGCGAAATACCGAAACTGACATCGAAGAACAGTGAGTCGCCGCCGGGTGGGGCGTAGTCGAGTTCCGACACCGAGATCGAGGACATGCAGCCATCCTGCCGGTCACCAGAGGGGCATGCGCCCCATTTTGTGATTCGTTTCGCTACTCGTCGCCGACGAGCAACACGATGGCTTTCTCATCGTCGAGTCCGTAGAGCCATGAACCGTTCGGTCGCTGGGCCAGCGCTTCGACCTTGCGATAGCCCTCGAAGGTCTCGATGCCGCTGGTCGAGCCTGTCTGAAGGTCCACTTCGACGTGCTCGTAGCTGCCAGTCTTCAGCTTCTTCGCCGCAATATCTCGATCGGTCGGGCCCGTTACGGCGTGTAGCTGATCGTTCGAGTCGACCGAGAGCGCTCTGATACCAAGCGGCTTCTTGGGCGACGCCTGATCGAGGGCCACCGGGTGGACGTGCATGGCGCGGGCGGCCAGATCATCTGCTGTGTCAGCGTTCCATGCCGAGGCCAGGATCTCTGCTCCGTTGTCGACCTCGACCACGAGCGGGTTGCCTTCAATCGTTGTTGGCCACCGCAGACCGAGCAGCAGCGATGAGCCAGAGCATGCCGCACCTTCGATGTTGATCGGAGTTGCGCTTGGCCCGAGCCCGGTGGCCTTGTTGGCCGCCCGCTGTACCGAGGGTTTCGGGGCCATCAGCTCGATCGGTGCATCGCTGAACGCCTCGTTCACCGCAGTGACAAGACGGGATCCAAGATCCAGAATTTCAGCTGGCCCGGCGAGTCCGTCTGGCCCCTGTGACAGATCAGTTGGTGCAAAGCGGGTGACGAACGCCCGTCGGCTATCGAGCTTGCCGTCTGGGCCGAGAAAGCCGGACCCAACCACGAAGACCCAGTCCTTGTAGGTTGCGAGTGCCTCAGCATCGGTTATCGGTCGCGGTCCGTTGCCTCCTGTGGGCTGCAGCTCGACTGGTTGAGTCGACCAGGAGTCGGCGGCCTGCCCGACAATCGAGAGCATCGACCGGCCAGCGCTGCCCAAACCGCCCTCGTCGTGGGCCAGCCAATAACCCTCCTCGAGACCGATGCCTGCGAGCAGGTCACGGTTCCCGCCGCGCCCTGCCTCGAAAGAAAGGAGGGCTGACGCTTCGTTGATCGACGACTTCAAGCGGACGCGTCTGAGCTCAGCACCAGTCATCGCTTCGAGTCAGACAGTCGCCGTCCAACGCTCGATGGCGTCGACGAGTTGGTTGACATGGTCGTTGGTGATCGCCATCGAGAGCGCCATGAAACCCCGACGAGCGATGTAGAGGCCGTCCGCCAGTAGCGCATGGAAGAGCAACTCGAGCAGCCGATCGTCAGGAGAGTGAAGGCACAGCATCGACCCGACGCCAGTTGCATAGATCGGCGAGCCCGCCTCAGTCAGGACTCGGCTCAGGCTGGCTCTCAGCTCATCACCCAACTCGTTGACCGCGATGATTCGGTCGGGGCTCAGCTCATGGGTGAGGGTCGCCACGGCGGCCGACATCGAGATGATGTTGTTGTTGAAGGTGCCGGCTTGGGTGAGCGTGCCACCCGATGAAGCGTCGAACGCCACCATGAACTGACGCCGTCCGCCGAAGGCTCCAAAGGTCGTGCCGCCGCCCAAGTACTTGCCGAGTGTCGTCATGTCGGGAACGACTCCGAACCGTTCTTGAGCTCCACCTGGTGCCAACCGCGAGGTCATCACCTCGTCGAAGATCAGCACGGCACCAACGTCGTCGCAGCGACGACGGAGCGCCTCGAGAAACTCCTGAGAGGCAGGACGGCAGCCGCCGGAGCCTTGCACGGCTTCGACCAGGACGCAGGCGACATCGTCCGTGATCAGCTCATCGAGCGCGACTGTGTCGTTGAACCGTCCAACCCGAAAGTCGTGAGGCACGTTGAGCTCACTGTGGGGTCCGGCCGAGTCGGGCCCGAAGGACAGAACACCGCCGTGATAGCCGCGGTCGAACACGACGACGCCGGGCCGGCTGGTCACATGCTTGGCAGTGCCGATCGCCATCAGGTTGGCCTCGGTGCCCGAGTTGGTGAACCGAACCTGATCGATCGACTCGAACCGATCGGCGACGAGTTCGGCGAGGTTGATTTCGACTTCGTGGGTTGCGCCGAAGGTCCAGCCCTTGTCGAGGGCTGCGGTGATGGCTGTCTTGACCGTTTCGGGTGAGTGCCCGAGCAGCCCAGCGGTGTAGTTGCCGACGAAATCGACGTAGTGATGACCATCGATGTCAATCAGCTGAGCGCCTTCGGCCTCAGCAACACGAAACGGGAACGGGTCGAAGTGCAGGACAGAGCGAGTGTTGCCTCCTGGCAGCACGGCACGGGCGCGGTCATCAGCTTCAGCACTTCGGGGGTGGGCTGCCCGATAGCGGTCGTGGGCGGCGCGCACCGCAGCATCGAGGTCGGTCGTGTCGCTCGAGCGGTCGTCCATCGTGCTCGTCATGACCCAAACCTAGACCGATCCGCTCGCCGCCTTTGCGTCGAGTTCGACGATCACACGACTACCGCGATCGTAGGTGAGGTAATTCCACGCCCAGTTGACGAGCACGTTGGCCCGATTCCTGAAGCCGATCAGCATGATGAGGTGAAGTCCCAGCCAGGCTGACCAGCCGACAAAGCCCGAGAGCTTGAAGCCATTGGGAAGCTGCACAACAGCAGCGTTGCGGCCAATCGTGGCCATCGAACCCTTGTCGACGTACTCGAATGGCGGTGGCGTCGCGGTCGAGGCAACCGCGGCCGCAATGCTCCGGGCCACGTGATCGCCTCCCTGCATGGCAACCGGAGCCACCTGGGGGAGCGGGTTCTGTGGATCGATGGCGAGGTCGCCGACCACATAGATGTTGGCGTGACTGGGAACTCTCAGATCCTCATCGACGACGATTCGGCCGCCGTGCCCGGTTTCGAAGCCAAGCACCGCGCCAACCGGATTCGCCCGCACCCCGGCGGCCCACACGACGGTCGATGTATCGATCGATGTCCCGTCAGTGAACGTGACCGAGGCCGAGCCGACGCCGGCAACGGTCGTGCCGAGTCGTACATCGACGCCAAAGCGCTTCAAGCGATCGAGGGCTTTGGCTCGAAGGGCTGGCTGGAACGCGCCGAGTACATCGGGAGCACCTTCAACCAGAACGACTCGGGCCTCATCGATGTCGACGTCGGGGAAGTCGCTGCGCAACACACGATCAAAAAGCTCGGCCAGCCCGCCAGCCATCTCGACCCCGGTCGGCCCACCTCCGACAATCACCACGGTGGTCAACCGCGCCCGAGCCTGCTCGTCGGCAGCGGCCTGTTCGAAACACGTGAGCACGTGGTTGCGAAGCAGGCGGGCATCGGCGGCGCTCTTGAGCCCGAAGGCGTGCTCGGCCACGCCCGGTACGCCGAAGTCGGCGGTAACGGCACCCATCGCCAGCACGAGGTGATCAAACTCGAGTGATTGACCGGTGTCGAGCTCGACCCGCTGTGCGTCGCTGTCGAGCGATGTCATCCGAGCCTGGACGGCTCGAGCGTTGGCCTGCTTGGCGACGATGCCTCGAACGGCAGCGCAAACGTCGTCGACATCGAGACCGGCAGTGGCGACTTGATAGAGGAGCGGTTGAAACGTGTGATGGTTTCGTGCGTCGACCAGCGTGACATCGACCTCGACATCCGCGAGGGCCTTAACGGTCCGGAGCCCTCCAAAGCCCGCGCCGATCACCACCACATGGGGTCGTCTGCCGCTCTGGGCCATGCCGGCTCCTCGCTTGTGAAACGTTTCACAAGCAGTGTAGGCGATTCGTTCAGAGCGAAGCGAGGAACTTCTCGACCTCAGCTTTTGGCAGCTTCTTGCCGTAATTGAACGAGTCTCGGGCTCGGTCGACGATCTGCTGGTCGATCTCGATCTGAGCGTCGTATTCGGGGAGTGCTCGTTCGTCGCCACGACGCTCCGACACATACGCCACCTCGACCCGTACGCAGTCATTGAGGCAGTGGCTCTTGATCTCGGCGGCCACCTCCATGAGGTCACGATCGCGCGACACGATGATGACGACATCGCACTCGTCGGTGAGGGCCGCAGCGACGGCATCGAGCGCGAGGGCGACGTCGATGCCCTTCTCCCGGGCTCGCCGATACTTCTTGACCTGCGCCTTCGCCTGCTGAGGAGCGTCGTCCCACCACGGCTTCGGCAGGTCGTCGTCGACCTTCCACTCCCAGTGATAACGAAGCGTTCGTTCGGTGACTTCGACGCCGGTCTGGCGAATGAGCTCGTGCCGACGAGCCACGAGCGCGTGACGATCGGCGTTCTCCTTCGGGTCATGAATACCCGAGTAGTAGTGAGTGCCGGCGAGCTCTCGATCGCCGGCGAGCTCTCTCGCCAACAAGAGAGGATGCAGCCGTCCACGAAATCTGCGGTTCATGCCCTTGAACAGATTCTGGCCGTCGATGAACACCCGCACTCGTTCGGTCATGCGCTCACCGTATGGCCTCTCCGGCCTTTGGCGGCGAAGCCGTGCTCTAACCGGTGGTCAACCAGGTGTCGTTGTCGCCGACCTGCTCGAGTCGTGCCACCGGCTCCCACCAGTTGGTGAGCGGTTGGCCCTCTGTCGTCGTGAGGCCGTTGTCGTGTCCCGGAAGGTTCTGCATCCACCACACAAAGAACGAAACGCCACCGTCGAAGTTGCACTGTGGGTCGCCGTAGGCGGCTTCGAACCATGTCGCACAGGTGACGTCGACGGGCGTGCCCCCGCCCGGAGCCCACGTGCCGCAGTCAGAACTCACCACGTCGGTCTCCCAGGAGTTCCACTGGTTGGCTGCACCGGGTGCCCAGATCGGGCTGCCGCAGCTGGTCTCGCCTGTGTACGGGCCCTCATTGCCACCCACGAACCCGTCGAGAAACAAAGGGGCGTCGCTCTGGTAGGCGAGCAGGGCCGACACCTGGTAGCTGCGGTTGAGCAGCATCATGTCGAGGCCACGGGTCAGGTTGTAGTTGTAGAGGGTGTAGGGGTTCTCACAACGAGGCATCTCACCGGTTCGTGGGCTGTTGGAGATGTCGCCCCACTGGCTCGAGAACTTCGAGGTGCTCGGTACGAGATCGCCATGGTGGTGGGTGTAGAGCCACACTTCACGAACGCCTCGGTTGTCGACCCAGTCGCAGATGCCCGAGCTCTCGAGAATGCCCTTGTAGTCGGGGAAGAAGAGCGCCTCGGTGTCAGAAGCGGAGAGGCCCCGGGGCGGAGTGTTGATGAATTCGAGCTCTCCGATGACTTCGAATCCCAACGATGGCACCGCTGCGTCGTCGGAGTGGCCTCGGTAGCGAGTGGCCTCGGTCGACCACCAGGCGTTGCGAATCTCGAGGTTGTCGATGCGCTCATCGAGTTCGTCGATGGTTCCGGTCCAATTCGACTCCTCGGCATCGATCATGCCGTCGCGGTTCATGTCGGGCATGTAGCGAATCGACAAGACCGGCACCGACCAGACGGCGTCATCAATCTGTGGGTGTAGACATGTGAAGGAATCGTCGCAAGGTTCGAGCGAGCGATCGAGCAGGTTGCCGACGGCAGGGATGTTCTCGATGTCATTGAGCGGTGCGTCGTCGGTTGGCTCGCTGGCCAGCGTGGTTGACGTATCAGGGTCCGGAGTCGTCTCGGACTGCTCGCCGACAAGCGTGGTGGTTGCGTTGCTCTGGGCGTCAGCCTGGAAAACGCCATCGAGTTCGCCGCCACACGCCGACGCGATGATCGCCATCGAGACAAACAGGGCAGCGTTGCGGATGCGGCTGGCAACGGTGCGTCGGTTGATTGTTGGTGAATAGCGGTTCATCACTGGCTCCCAGTTTGATCTTCACCAGTTGGATGCGGCAGGTCACTCAATGGTTTCAAACGTCTTGAACGGGTGCACGGGCGTTCTTACTGGTCACGCTAGTTCCAACGGGCTACTGCGAATCTTCGCCTTCTACAGGGCTGGGCCGCTCAACCTGCCGGTTGTAGCTCGACGCCGTGTTTCGTGCGGTGCCCAACCATCGCCGTATTGAAGCGATCGACATCGCAACAGATGGCGAGGTCGGCGGCGTAGCCGAGGACCTCGGGGTGGTCGCTGCCGAGCCGATCGGTCCACCGGCCGATGCTCGCGTCGGCGATGGTCCGAAGTTCGGCATGGAAGGCGACGGGGTCCGGGTCG
>CALJSB010000115.1 GCA_937976305.1 uncultured Acidimicrobiales bacterium | reverse complement strand
TTCGCCATCGAGGCTGGCAACGGATGCGGGATCACCGAGGAGCTGGGCCGCCAACACGATCGCTTCGGCGGTGTTCTCCACGTAGGTGATCGGCGGCTTGGCCTTGAACCCGACACGAAGGTTGATCGGCCCGAACTCGCCGCCGAGCAGAGGGTGCCAGAGCTCGTCGCGGCCATAAATCATGCCGGGTCGGATCATCACCATGTGATGCCCGTCCTCATTGCCGAACGCCTGGTAGAGCTCGTCCTGGTAGAGCTTGGTCTCGGCGTACTCATCACGACCGGCTGGGTCTTGGATCACCGGAAACGACTCGTCGAAGTCGGTCTTGGCTCGCCGCTCGCCGTAGTCGTAGACCGAAAAGGTACTGATCGCGACCAGGTTGGCAACGTTGGCCTCTCGGGCGCAAGCGAGCACGTTCTCGGTACCGATCACGGTGCCGGAGAATCGGGAGAAGTAGTCGCCACCTTTGACCGCCGCGAGGTGGATGAGCAGGTCACAGCCGTCCATACCCTCGGCGAGGCCCTTCTGGGACGCAAGATCACCACGAACGAGCGTCAGGTTGCCAGTGGCCTCCGCCGGCGCGAGGACCGAAGCGGATGACGAGGGCCGGACCAACGCCCGGACCTGATGTCCGGCGGCGGCGGCTTGATTGACCACGTGGCGCCCGAGAAACCCGGTGGCACCAGTGACGAAAATCGTTCGGGGTTCGGTCACTGCGACCCCCCATTGGTGCCGGCGGCAACGATGGCATCGACCAAACGAGCCGTTGCGAGCACGTCGTCGGCCGTCACTGGCGGCTCGCGGTCAGCGCCGAGAGCGGTGTAGGTCTGGTCGAGAAAGCGAACCAGGCCGTGGTACGGGGTGTGCTGCAGCAGCTTGCGACCGAAGTTGCGAGCACCTGAACGGGCCAGGCTGGCTCCGTTCACCAGATGATTGACGATTGGGGTGAGCTGCGGGCCGCCCGGACGATCGACCACCACATCGAGGTGGGGGTGGAAGATGTCGGTGGAGGCCTCGCCATCAGCGCCTCGAACCGTCAACGAGAACAGATCGGGGCTGGTTCGGCACGAGAATCGGATGCGGCCGTGCACGGGGGTCTCGTCGGTCTCAGGACCTGGACGGTCGACATGTGAGATCAGCAGGGCGTCGAGATCGTCAAAGGTGAAGAGATCCCCTCCCCCGTGATTGCTCATCGCCGCGATCACGCGCTCGAAATGGCTGATGCCAGCCAGATCGATCATCAAGTACGACAGGTGGGTGATGAAGTCGTGCAGCACCCCTGCCGGCATGGCGTGGATGGCGTTTGGCAGGTTCGTGTCTGCGAATCGGCTGCCCTCATCGCGAATCGGGAGAGCCATGCGAATGTCGACCTCGCGCACGGGCCCAATCCGCCCGCCGTCGATGATCTCGCGCAGGGCCAGCACTTCATCGTTGAAGCGGTAGTTGTGGTTCTCGATGAGGTGACGGCCTGCGGCTGCGGCTTCGGCCAGCAGCTTCTCTGCCTCTTCGGCCGTTGGCGACATGGGCTTCTCGCAAATCACATGGGCGCCGGCGGCAAGTGCCTTCGAGACGAGAAAGCCGTGGGTTTGCGGAGGTGTCAGCACGTGCACGACATCAGGGCGCTCGCGATCGAGCATCTCGTCGACATCGGTGTAGCCGGTCCCACCGAACTTGCGAGCCGCGATCTCAGCAGAAACTGGCGACAGGTCAACGATCCCAACCAACTCGCAGCGATCGCTGGTCGACAGAAACGGGAGGTGTTCGAGCGAGATACCACCCGCTCCGATCACGGCGGTCTTGAGCAGCCTGCCCATCAACCGACCTTTCCTTGGAGCTCAGCCTGTTTCGCCGGGGAGTAGGAGTACTCGCGGCCGGGCTCGCGCCACGACTTCACCCGGTTTGCTCGCTCGTGCTCGTTCATCATCTTCTTGAGCGGCGTGTGCAAGGCGGAGATCCCGGCCTTGCGCACAAGCAGCTCAGCGGGCCCGACCCAACCGTGGAGCTCGAGCTTCTGCTTCCACCGCTGGATGCGGAGGTCTTTCTTGAGCTTGATGGCGTCTTCCTGTGTCACCGTGAGCGGCGGAAGCCCGCTCGGCTCGAACCCTCGCTCTTCGAGGAGATCACCGACGCGCGCCTCGACGTAGCGAATCTCCTTGTCGGTGATGACGTTGCGCCACTCGTCGGCCTTCGCCGGAATCGGCATCTCGAAATCGGTCTCGCCGACGTAGGAGTACATCTCCTCGGTGAACTCGACCCCGAAGAACTCACAGACCTTTGTGAGAACCGGCACGTGATCGGTGACGAGATCCTCGTAACGAATCTCCATCCACCGATCGGTAGGCAGTCTCTTGATCAGCTCGAGCCACTCCTTTTCTTCTTCGATCCACTTGGCAATGCCGATGTAGACGTGGCCACCCCACTCGAAGGGCTTGGTCGACAGTGCAACGGGCCGGGGATCGCGCACGATGTGCACGAAACGAGCGTCGGGCCAAACCCGCAGCGCCTGGGCGTAGCTGCCGCGAATTCGGGCCGCCACCTTGTCTTTGCCAGCGGCCTCCATGCGTTGGTTGAGGAAGTCGTCAACGACAGCTTCAAAGCTGCCGAGTTCGTCCTTGATCGTCATGCCCGCAGTGAGCCAGACATTCTGCGTCTCGAGGAAGGTTCGGTACTCGGCAATCGTCTTGAACGGACCAGACGCCGGAATGGCATCGAGCACGTAGTCGATGCCCTCGAGGCAGGTGATCTCAGGGTGAGAATCGACCAGCAGCCGGAACAGGGTGGTTCCAGAGCGCTCGGCGCCAGCGAGGAACGTCGGTGAATTCGTCATTTTTCTCCAGCTTTGGGCCGACTCGTGTGCGCCGGCCAACTACAACTATGCACGACGGATACCCGGTGAACGGGGCACCTCGATAAGGGAAATCAGCCCCCTGAACCATCGGCACGTTGCGGGAGAACTGAACCACCGAACAAAAATTGCCGACGTGCTCCTACGGAGGGCCTACGGCAGGTCAGTTCCGGCCTCAACAGTGGGACTCACGTCGTGCCGGTCAAAGCGTGCGGACGCGGGTTCCTGAAACTTCTCCGAGGATCCGGGCAAGCCCGGCCGCCGCGGCCTCGTCGCTGCATTCGGTGCGTGCAAACTCTCCGGCGCAGTGCCCTAGACGTTGGCGAAGGGCTTCATCCGTCCACATCGCCTCGATCGCACTCGCCATTTCTGATGCATTCCCGGGGGCGACCCCGAGTGAGTTTTCTCCTGGCCGGACGTAGTCGTTCACCCCGCCGCGTTCGGTGATCACGAGTCCTCGATCGTGGGCAAAGGCCTCGACGATCGTGACGAGTCCGGCGGTGACTCCGTGGGTGTTCATGGGCACAACGTTGACGCGAGCTTGACGGACGTGCCGGTGAATGTCGGCCTTGCTCATCTGCTCGAGAATGGTCACGTTCTTGGGGATTGTGAGCCCGGAGAGCACGCGATCACCAGCAAGCACTCTTGTGGGGTAGCCCAGCGCTTCGACGGCCTCAAACATGGTGCCGTAGTCACGGAACCCAGAGCCGGTGGCAAAGACGAACGGATCATCGTTGTCCTCCGCATGGGTCTGCACCTGGCCGCCGAACTGCAGCGGGACGTAGGAAAACAGCGCTGGGCTGAAGTCCAGCTCTTCGGCGTAGTGGGCGATCTCGTCGGTGGAGTGCACG
>CALJSB010000114.1 GCA_937976305.1 uncultured Acidimicrobiales bacterium | reverse complement strand
ACAGAAACGGTGGCCCGGGTCGAGCTCAGACCGTTGCGGGTCGCTGCTCCCCAGGTGACCGAGTAGTCGCCGAGGTCGAGAGCGTCGAGCACGGAAAGGTCTCGCTGGTCGTCGGTGAGGTGGGCGCCGATGGCCCCGAGCAGCATGTCGCCAGACGCTCCGAACGATGGGTCGATCCAAAGTGTCAGGGTCATGCGGCGTTCCGGTTCATGACGGTGTTCGTGTCCTCAGGCTGACTCGGGTGTGATCGCACGGGCAATGCGGTGAGCAGCGCAGGCTGCCCCGTATCCGTTGTCGATGCCGACGACGGCAATGCCGGGGGCGCACGACGACATCATCGACAACAATGCCGTTGCGCCCTCGAACGAGGTGCCGTAGCCGACCGAGGTTGGCACGGCGACGATTGGCTGAGCGATGAGGCCGGCGAGCACGGTGGGGAGCGCGCCCTCCATGCCGGCGAAGGCGACGATCACGTCGGCAGGGTCGAGTTGATCGATGGCGCTGGTGAGGCGGTGGAGCCCTGCGACGCCGACGTCGGTGAGCGGAATCGTGTTGTGCCCGAGCGCAGTGAGCGTGAGCCGGCATTCTTCGGCGATGTCAAGGTCTGAAGTGCCGGCTGAGACGGTGGCAATCGTTCGCCCGCTCGCTGGTCGAGGTCGCCAGATCATCGTCGATCCGTAGGCCTCATCAGGAGCGAGTTCGGCCAGTGCGGCCTGCTGTTCGGCGTTGGCCCTCGTGGCGATGATTGCATCGGCCACGGCGTCTTCGCCCGTTGGTCCGGTGGCCGAAGGCGCGAGCAGCTCCTGCACGATCGACACGCACTGGTCGGTCGTTTTGCCTGCGCAGTAGATGGCTTCGGGAAGATCGATTCGTCGCGTGCGGTCGAGGTCGAGGCGAACCGCTTGATCCTGTGGTGTCAACGGCTCAGGCCTCGACGCCGACGCTTGGCAGGGCATCGTTCAAGTTGCCGGATCGAAGCCCGGCGAGATCGAGCGTGACATAGCGATAACCGGCGCCACGAACGGCCTCGACGAGATCGGTTGCGAGCTCGGCAGCGCGGGCCAGCTCAGCAACGGGCAGTTCAATGCGGGCGGTGTCGTCGTAGTGACGAACCCGCACATCGCTGAACCCGAGCGCTTTGAGCGCGCCCTCGGCTCGGTCGATGCGCGAGAGCAGGGTCAGGTTGATCTCGGTGCCGTAGGGAACCCGGGAGCTGAGGCACGGCATCGCTGGTCGATCCCAGATCTCGAGGTTCCACTCGCGAGCCAGGGTGCGAACGTCGGCTTTGGTGAAGCCCGCCTCAACGAGCGGAAATCGAGCGCCCCGCTCGCGAGCGGCCTCTTGTCCGGGCCGGTGATCGCCAAGATCGTCGAGATTCACACCCAACACCACGCTGGCGTTTCGTTCGATGGCCAGTGGCTCGAGCTGATCCATCAGAGCGGTCTTGCACCAGAAGCAGCGATCGCCGTTGTTGGCCAGGTAACGCTCGTCGTTGAGCTCGTCGGTTTCAACCGGTACCCACGACAGACCCCAGTCGGCTGTGAGCCGTCGGCAGGTGTCGAGCTCACCCGAGCCGAGCGAAGCCGAGTCGGCGGTTGCCGCAATGACCTCGTCGGCTTCGAGGCTACGAGCGGCTGCTGCAGCGACGAGCGACGAGTCGACGCCGCCCGAAAAGGCGACGACCATCGGGCCGATCGACTGGATGGCCTCGTGCAAGCGTTGTGCTAAGTCAGACATCGACCGATCACGCTACCTCGAAGGCTGATCAAGGTCGCCCTGTGATGTGTCGATGTCCTATCCATGATGGCCATGCACCCAAAGAAGCAGAAGTCGGCAGCGTGGAAGATCGCGCTGACGGGGACGCTGTTGCTTGCGGGTTGCGCCAGCACCAGCGAGACGGACGAATCCACTCGTGACGATGCCGGAAACGTCGTCGAGGGCGGCGATGTTGGCGTGTTCGCGCTGCAGGTCGGCGACTGCTTCGATCAAGAGCTTGGCGCCGAGGTTGAGTCGCTCAGCGCGATTCCGTGTGCGGACGACCACGAACTCGAGGTGTACGCGAAGTTCGACATGCCCGACGGCGACTTCCCTGGTGATGATGTGGTGACAGCGGCGGCCGAAGAGGGTTGTCTCGAGCGCTTCAGCGACTACGTCGGCATCGAGTACGCAGACTCGATCTACTTCTACACCTTCCTCTCGCCGCTCGAGGATGGTTGGAACCGGATCGACGATCGCGAGATTGTTTGCCTGCTGACCACAACAGGCTCCGATCCCAACACCGGTACCGCCCGAAACTCCGGAATCTGATTTCACCACCACACACGTGACGCTCAGTGTTCGATACGGACAGGGGCCTGAGGCGTGACACGATGGGGCCGTGTCTGACACCGCACCCGACTGGCTCGAAGAAGTCAGCTTTGACGCGACCCGTCCGTGGTTGCAGATGGGGACGAAAGCTCTCGGCGCGCAGCCCTGGTTGTTCTTCGACGACAACCGTGATGCGGAGTTGGCTGAGAAACGACGTCTGCTCGATGAGCAACATGTCGACGTCTTTGGCGTGGTCGATGACGCAGAGCTCACCTCAGGACCGGCGGATGTCAATCTCGAAGACAGCGTGACAGCCGGGCGAGAGCTTTTCGATCTGGTGTGCCGCGAAGTCGAAGCGCGTGAGCTCGGTTCTAGTGATGCTGCAAAGCTCGAGATGTCGGATGGGCTGCATCCACTCGACGAAGCGGGGCGAATCGTTCAGGAAGATCTCTGCCTGCTGCGTCGTCGACCTTCGGGTCGTGATGCCACCGGTCCGGTGCGATGGTGCCTCGACGCCGCGTCGCTGTGTTTCCCGTCGCGATGGCGCTTGGCCGACAAGCTCGGCCTGCCGATGGGCGCGGTGCATGGGCCGGTGGCTGGTTATGACCCAGCGCTCGTTGATCGCGTCGACTCATTGCTCAACGCTTTGGCCGATGGTCCGCCCGACCGGGTGGTGCGCCGCCGCAACTGGTTCGTCCATCCGGATGCGTCGTTGTTTCAGCCCGATCGACCCGCAAGCGAACCGGTCATTCCGGCCGACCGGGCCAACGACGAATTGTTCGTTCGGTCCGAACGTCAAACACTGCGGGCGTTGCCCTGTGGCTGGATCGTGTTCACCATCAAGATCCAGCAAGCGGCGCTCGGTGTTGCGCTCGAGAAGCCGGCCCATCGCGAGGCCTTTGAGCGTTCGTTGCGGGTTGCAGACGCAGCGGATCTGGCCCACCACGGACTGCCAGCAGCCCAAGTCGCGGCGCTCGTCTGACCGG
>CALJSB010000113.1 GCA_937976305.1 uncultured Acidimicrobiales bacterium | reverse complement strand
AGCGCCGCACGTACATTGGGCCGCTCGGTCAAGATCTTGGCGTCGGCCTCTGGCGCTTGGGCCACCATCTGCTTCAGCACGCAGGCATCATGTCGGCGGCCAACTCTTTGATGTCCTCGGGCCAGTCGAGCAGCTTCCGATCGGGGTGCCAGGTTGACCCGCCGTAGCCGGGCCGATCCGGTGCGATCAGCCGTACGCCAAGCGAGGTCGCTGCCTCATCGAGCGGTGCGAAGTTGTGCGCCGCTCCGGGTGAGCCGTGGAAGCCAAACAGGCACATGCCGTTGGGGTCGCCGTAGTACTCGTAGGAGAGTTGGCGGCCGTCGCGAAGCTTCAGCAGTGGCATCGACTCAGGCTAGTGACACCTCGACTCGGCCGATCGGGAGGCCATCCCAGTTCAGCCTGGTGGGGTTAGACCACGGAGCGAGCTGCTCCCGCTCGCCCGGAAGCAGCAGCCCATGCCGATCGAGGAGCTCGATCAACAGCAGGTGTAGGCCACGCTGGCTGCCGTCGTCGATCTTGACGGCCAGCCCAACATCACGGCCAACGACGCCGACGACATAGACCGCCTCGGCTCCCGTTTTCGCGAAGAGTCGGCCGTTGGTGACCCGAATGAGATCGGTGCAGATGCGTTCGTGGGTGCCGGCGATGAGTTCGGGGTGGGTGCGAGCAGATTCGGTGAGTCGTTTGGCCGCGACGACGCGCGTGCCAACGAGATCGTCGGGGTTGGCCATGCGAGCGATGCCGGTGGCGAGGGCGTGAAGGGGCAGCTGGAACGTCGGCGCGCTGCATCCGTCGACGGCAACCCCGAGCTCTGCGGGTTCGAGCCCACAGATCGAGGCCACGGCTTCCTTCACGAGCGTTTGCACCTGCGAGCTCGGGTCGAGGTAGTGGGCTGGGTTCTCGCCGAGCAGTTGGGCCACGGCCAAGAAGCCGGCGTGCTTGCCCGAGCAGTTGTTGGTCACCCGCTCGGCCGGAGCATCGATACCCGAGTTGAACGGGCGTTGTGGCCCGCACAGCAAGGCATCTTCGTCGAGGCCGATCTGATTGAGCGTGTAGGCGACGACCTGGCGATGAATGGCCTCGCCGCTGTGGGACGCCAACGCTGTGGCAAGAGATTGAGAGGGAAGGCTGAAGCGGTCAGCGGCCCCAGACTCGATGAGGGGAAGTGCTTGGAAGCTCTTGGTCGAGCTTCGCCCGTAGACCAGTTGTGTCGGGTCGCCACCGTGATCAACAACGGTGCCGTCTGGGCGGGCAACGACCCACGCCCCTCGATGCTGCGCCTCGACGTCGCCACCCCGCCAGAGGCGGGTCACAATCGGATTGTTGATGTCCACGACCGAAATCCTAGGAGCTGGTGAGCGGTGCCTCGGCCCGTCGGGCGTTTGCCACCACGAGCTCGGTGCCGGCACTCCACCCGGTGGTTGCGAGCACGCTGGCCGGGAGGGCGATGGTGTCGCCCTCGCCTTCAGCGATCGGGGACGTCGTGACCGTGAACGTCTCCATCGCCGGATCGGCAATCAGCATCAATGGGCCGCTCAAGTCGTCGCTGGCAGGCTCAGACGCCAGGTGCACTCGCCGCGCTGTCCGCACGATCTCGACGTCGTCGATGAAGGCGTCGAGGCACAGTCCGGCGTCGAAGATGTCGACGTAATCGTGATTGCGTAAGCCCTGCTCTCGAAGGAGCGCGGCGGCGGGGGCGGCATCGGGGTGAGGCCGACCGATGACTGCTTGAGCGGCTTCGGGCAGCAGGTCGGCGTAGATCGGATACGTCGGAAAGAGGTCCGAGATGAACCTGACATCACTGGTGCTGCGAATGTCCGCATCGGCAAACTCGAGCTGGAAGAAGCGCCGGCCGACGGCGTCCCAGAAGTCGGAGCCTCCCTCCGCGTCGGTGAAGCCTCGCATCTCGGCCAGCACGCGTTCGGGGAATCGCTCGCGTTGGGTGGCCAGAAACATGAACCGGGCCAACGACAGCAGTCGGCCACGGCCTCCGCCTCGCCCGGCCGGAGCAATGAACAAGGTGCCGAGCACGGTGTGGCCGGTGAAGTCATTCACCAGATGCATCAGGCGGGTGTCGACCCGCACATTCAGATCGGGTGAGGTCTGCGAGATGGCCGAGACCTTGTAGTTGTAGAACGGCCGATCGAGCCCGACCTGGGCGTAGATGGCGCTGACGCCCAACAGCTGGCCGTCCTCTTCGAGCACGAACAAGTAGACCTCGTGCCCGTCGACCATCCGGTCGGGCGCGGTGCTGGCAAGGGCCTTGTCGACTCGCTTTGCCATCCCGTCACGCGACTTTGGCATCGAGGTCATGGTTCGGTCGGCGCCCATGGCCAGCTCGACGAGCGCATCGAGATCATCGGCCGTGACGGGGCGAACGATCATGAGATTGGCTGCCGGCGAGTCATGTCCGAATCGTAGGTCCAACTCGCTTGTGAGCGACGCGAGCAACTGGCTTGCATGATCGTTTCCGTGGATGATGTCGTCGTGACACAGCTCTGCAATCTCACCGCTACCGAACAGCTTGCGCTCCTCAACGCTGGTTCGGCCTCGGCAACCGAGGTGCTCGAAAGCCACCTCGAGCGGATTGAAGCGGTCAATCCGCTGCTCAACGCCGTGATCTCGATGGACGAAGGCGTTGCCCGAGCATCGGCGAAGCGCATCGACGATGCCCGGACTGTCGGTGACGAAGTTGGGCCGCTGGCCGGGTTGGTCACCGCCCACAAGGACTTGGCCGAGACGGTCGACTTCCGCACCACGTTCGGTTCACCGGCCAAGGCCGACTTCGTGGCCGAGGCCGACGATCTCCTTGTGGCCCGCATGAAGGCTGCTGGCGCGGTTGCGGTTGGCAAGACCAACACCCCCGAGTTCGGCGCGGGGTCACACACCTTCAATCCCTTGTTCGGTGTGACCCGTAATGCCTACAACCCGGAGCGTTCTGCCGGTGGGTCGTCGGGCGGAGCGGCGGTTGCCTTGACGACTGGCATGGTCGGTCTGGCTGATGGCAGCGACCTCGGCGGTTCGCTCCGCAACCCTGCGGCCTGGAGCAACGTGGTGGGGTTTCGGGCCTCGCTTGGCCGGGTTCCAAACCCCGGCTCTGGCAATGCGTGGCCGCGGCTGCCGGTGTCGGGGGCCATGGCTCGCACAGTTGATGACCTCGCGCTCATGCTCGACGTGATCACCGAGTTCGATGCCAAAGACCCGATGAGCCGAGGGCTGGACGTACCGGCGGTGATCGAGCCGGTGTCTGGCTCGCCTCGCGTTGCGTGGTCAAACGATCTCGGCGGCCTGCCGGTTGAAGACGATGTTCGCAAGGTGCTCGATCAGTTCAGAGCTGATGTCGAGGCGCTCGGGTGGAACGTCGTCGACGACGAGCCTGATTTCGAAGGGGCAGACGAGTGCTTCGCCACGATTCGCTCATGGTTCTTCGCCAACACGTCTGCCGGTGAGCTCAGCCCCGAGAAGCTGGCCCTCACCAAGGATGCGATCAGGGAAGAAGTCGAGCGTGGTCGCTCCTATGACGGCGATGCCATCGCTGCGGCAATGGCTCACCTCAAGGTGCTGTGGGACCGAGCGGTCGACTTCTACGAGAACTACGACCTGATGATCGGCCCAGTGACGCAACTGTCGCCGTTCACGATCGACCAAGAGTTCCCCGAGGCGGTGAGCAACGTGTCGAACGTTCGCTACATCGACTGGATGAAGTCGTGTTGCCGGGTGACGTCGCTGCAGCTGCCGGCCCTGTCGATCCCGGGTGGGTTCACCGAGGCCGGCCTGCCGGTCGGTGCCCACATCATCGGTGGCCCGTGGGCCGACATCGACGTGCTGCGAGCCGGCAAGACCCTCGAAGCCGCCACCAACCACGGCCAACACCGCCCCCCACTCCTCAACCCCTCTTAGGGGTCAGGTCTCAAACGTTAACGAGGCCTTCGTGTGGGTCGGTACATGAGCGGCGGCTATTTGCCGAATTGATCGAGGTTGGCCAGGCGCGGTGGGAAGCCACCTCGGGCAACGGGGCCCCATCGCTCGATGTCGATGGCGATGACGCACTTGCCTTGGCGTTCCATGGCTGCTCGATACTCGTCCCAGTTGGGGTGCTCGCCGGCCACGCACTGGTAGTAGTCGACAAGGGCATCGAGCGCCTCGGGCATATCGATGATCGAGGCTTGGCCGTCGACCTGCACCCATGAGCCGCCGAACTCGTCGCTCATCACGCACAGCGTCACGGCGTCGTTGCGACGCAGGTTGTGGACCTTGTCGCGCTCTGGATAGGTCGACACCACGAGTTGACCTGCTTCGTTCACTCCACCGGTGACGGGCGAGATCTGAGGCCGCCCGTCAGAGCGGACGGTGGTCATGATCCACTTGTGGCGAGGGCGAATGAAGTCGAGCAGCTCGAGCAAGCTGACGTTGTCTTCGGTGGCGAGCTTCATCGATGCTCCTCGGCAATCAGGCTTGGGTTGTTGTCAGGGCTTGGCTGTGACCAGGGCGTGCGGTCGTGTGGGCGAGCGCCCGATCAGTGATGGCGAACAAAGACGGGTCGGCTTGGAATGCTGCGGTCCTCGTCGTATTCGTATCCCGAGCCGTCGAACTGCGTAAGTGCCTTGACGCTCTTCACCCGGTTCTGGATGATCCAGCCCGCCATCTCGCCGCGGGCCCGCTTGGCAAAGAAGCTGATGATCTTCGGATCCTTGCCATCTTTCGAGTCGAGGAAGGCGGGGGAGATGATCCGGGCCTCGAGCCGGTCGGTGTTGACCGAGTTGAAGTACTCGTTGGAGGCCAAGTTGACCAGCGCTGCCGAACCCGGGCTGTCGTGGATGTCGGCGTTGAGCAGGTCGGTGATGCGGTCGCCCCAGTAGTCGTAGAGATCGCGACCTTGATCGGTCTTCACCTTGGAGCCCATTTCGAGCCGGTACGGCTGCATGAGATCGAGAGGGCGGAGCACGCCGTAGAGCCCAGACAAGATGCGCAGGGTCTTCTGCGCGTGGGTGAAGTCGCGCTCAGAGAACGTGTTTGGTGCGTCCATGCCCATGTAGACGTCGCCAGCGAAGGCGAGCAGGGCCGGACGAGCGTTGTCGGGCGTCGACTCGGTGTCCCAGTTCTGGAACCGCTCGAAGTTGAGCTCTGCCAACTGCGGTGAGATCGACATCATCTCCGCGAGATCGTCCGGGGTCTTCTCTCGCATGACCTTCACGAGCTGCGTGGCCTCGTCGGCCAGACGGATCTGCGAGGACTTCTTGGTGGTCAGCGGCGTCTCGTAGTCGAGAGACTTTGCTGGTGAAACGACGGTAAGCACGCCACCAGTATTACCACTCAGAGCACCCGAGTGGCCCAGTCAGCCCTCCGACCGTGCGGGCGCCAACCCATTCCGGGATGGCACAGCACACGCAAGTTGCCGAAGAAGTGGGCCTAGTGATCGCCCGAGATGGGGGCTTTGGGAACGAGCTCTCGTGGGTCGCGCCCGAGGCCTGGCTCGATGTACATCGGCGAAGCGTGCGGCACTTCAGCTCGGACGGCCGCTTCGACAGCGTTGACCGCATCGGCCAGCTCGGCCATCGTCAGCGACTCGTCGAAGCCGACCTTGGCGGCGACGAGGAGCTCTTCGGGTCCGATGTGCTGGGTGCGCAGGTGGATGATGCCGGTGACCGACGGTGAGTTCTCGATGGCGGCGCGGATCTTCACCATGTCGCGAGGTCGTGCGCCCTCGCCGAGCAGCGAGCTGCGCATCTCGACGATGAGCACGCAGGCAATGACAAACAGCAGGATGCCGATGGAGAGCGTGCCGATGCCGTCCCACACGGCATTGCCCGTGATTTCGGCAGTCACAAGGGCAACGAACGCAAAGATCAGGCCGAGCTGGGCTCCAAAGTCTTCCAGCAGCACAACAGGCAGCTCGGGGGTGCGAGCTCGACGAATGAACTGCCACCACGTCAGGTCGCCCTTCATTGGACGAGAGATACGGATGGCCGTCCAGAACGCATTCGCTTCGACCACGATGCCGAAAGCCAGAATGCCAAGAGCGATGCCAAGGCTGTTGACCTCGTGGGGGTGGCGAATCTTCTCGATGCCCTCGTAGGTGGCGTACACGCCACCCAGAACGAAGAGGACGAGCGCAACCACGAAGCTCCAGAAGTAGCGCTCACGCCCGTAGCCGAACTGGTGCTCTTCGTCTGGTGCTTTCTTGGCTGCCTTGCCACCCCACAGCAACAAGGCCTGGTTGCCGGAGTCGGCGACCGAGTGAATCGCCTCGGCGAGCATCGACGATGCCCCCGTGATGAAGAACCCGACAAACTTCGCAACTGCGATCAACGAGTTTCCGATGAGTGCAGCCATCACTGCTTTGGTACTGCCACCTGCGGCCATGAGCGATGAGGATAGTGGTCGAGCGAGGCCGGTGAGGGTTATCAGTATCCACACAGGGGAGGATCGCTGCCGGCGCTCTCGCTGCGCTCGTCGCTCAGCAGGCCCTAGCGTGTGACGATGCTGGTGCATCTTGTCGATGGAACCTACGAACTGTTCCGGCAGTTCTTTGGGCGGCCCGGTCATATCAACGCCGACGGTATGGAGGTAGGCGCAACTCGTGCCGTGCTTCGCAACATGCTGGCGATGCTCGACGACGGCGCGACCCACGTCGGTGTGGCCACCGACAGTGTCGTCGAGTCGTTTCGCAACGACCTCTACGACGGGTACAAGGACGGTTCCGGCATGGACCCGTTGATTCTCGATCAGTTCCAACTCCTCGACGATGGGTTGCGAGCCCTCGGGCTGGCCACCTTCGCCATGATCGAGTTCGAGGCCGACGACGCCATGGCAGCCGCTGCGGCCATCGCCGCCGCCGACCCCGAGGTCGAGAAGGTCCTCATCTGCACGCCAGACAAAGACATGGCCCAGTGTGTCGTTGCCGGCCGGGTGGTGCAGTTCGATCGTCGCAAGGAGAAGATCTTCGACGTCGAAGACGTCGTCGAGAAGTTCGGCGTGAAGCCCGAATCGATCCCGGACTGGCTCGGTCTGGTTGGCGATTCGGCTGACGGGTTCCCAGGTCTGCCCGGATGGGGAGCGAAGTCGTCTGCCGCGGTGCTGCACCGTTACGACCACATCGAGAACATCCCGCTGTCGGCAGGGCAGTGGGACATCACGGTGCGGGGTGGAGCCAAGTTGGCCAAGACGCTGGCCGACCACATGGATGAGGCGCTGCTCTTCCGCCGCCTCGCAACGCTCGACCTCGATGCGCCCACGATCGAGACCGTGGCCGACCTTCATTGGACAGGTGCCACTCCTGAGCTCGAAGCGATCGCGGCAAAGCTCGATGCGCCCGATCTCGTCACCAAAGCAGCCAAGCTCGCAGCTGGTCGATCATGAGCGACTGGATCATGCGGGACGCCACCGCCGCCGACCGAGCGGCGTGTGTTGCCATCAACAAGGCATGCATGCCCGAGGTCGGTTCGATGGACGACGAGAAGTTCGGCTTCTTCCTCGAGGTCTCACCATTCTTCAAGGTGGTCGAGATCGACGGCGAGGTCACCGGACTCCTGGTCGGGTTGACCGAAAACGAGACCGACTACCCGAGCCTCAACTACAAGTGGTTTCTCGAGCGCCACGGGCCCTTTGCCTACATCGACCGCATCGCGCTGAGCGAGGCCTGTCGGGGCATGGGTGTTGGCGTTGGCCTCTACAACGAGTTTGAGGCCTGGGCTCGCAGCCACGCCAAGCCGGTGATGTCAGCCGAGGTCAACACCGTGCCCGACAACCCACGCTCCCACCGCTTCCACCAGGTGTTTGGCTTCGTGGAGGTGGGGCGTGAACAGCCCTACGGCGGCGACGAGGAAGTGGCGATGTACGACAAGGTTCTGGTTTGATGAACCCATGAGCACCGAGACACCAAAGGTCCAAGGCGTCCATCACGTTGCGTATCGGTGCAAGGACGCCAAGGAGACGGTCGAGTTCTATGACCGGGTGCTCGGTATGGGTTACAACCTCGCCTTTGCTGAGGATCACGTCCCGTCAACGGGCGAGTACGACCCCTACATGCACGTCTTCCTCGATGCGGGCAACGGCAACGTGCTCGCCTTCTTCGAGCTCCCGCAACAACCCGAAATGGGCAAGGACCCGAACACCCCGGAATGGGTCCAGCACATTGCGTTTCGTGTTGGCGATGAGGCCGAACTCCTCGCGGCCAAGGCCCACATCGAGGCCCAAGGGGTTGACGTGCTCGGGCCGACCCACCACGGCATCTTCAAGTCGATCTACTTCTTTGATCCCAACGGCCATCGCCTCGAGCTCGCGGCCGACATCGGAACCGACGATCAGTACGCCGAGCTCAAACGAGTGTCCATGCCGATGCTCGATGAGTGGAGCGAAACCAAGACCGCTCCCCGCCACGCCGACTGGCTTCACGAGTTGGCTCGTGAACAACACAAGCAATGACGGACGGGCAGAGCCCAATGAGTGCCGCGCAGCAGAGCCCAGCCACGGTCGCTGAGCTGACGACGCCTGCGCTCGTCATCGACAAGCCAACCTTCGATGCGAACTGCGCGGCGATGGATGCCGTACTGCCCGGTTTGAAGCTGCGGCCACACGTCAAGGCCTTCAAGTCGACCGACTTGGCTCGGCAACTCGCCGACGCCGGACACACGGCCTTTTGTGCGGCGACGGTGCGCGAGCTCGAAGGTATGGCGGCGGCCGGACTCGATCACGATCTGCTTCTGGCGAACCAAACGCTCGATGCACCTCGTCTCGCTGCCCTCTCGGCTCAGGCCGACGTGACGATTGCGATCGACTCAGACGAAACGCTGCAGGCGGCGATCGACGGTGGCGTCAAGAAGGTGCTGATTGATGTCGAGGTCGGTATGCCTCGCTGTGGCTGTTCGCCAGAGGAGGCGCCGAGGCTTGCAGAGAAGGCTCGAGCAGCCGGCATCGATGTGCGGGGCGTGATGGGTTACGAGGGTCACCTGATGATGGTGATGGACCGGGAGTCAAAGGCCCGCAAGGTCGAGCGAGCCATGGCGATCTTGCTCGAAGCTCACGAGAAGGTTGGCGGCGACGTCGTGTCGGGCGGCGGCACCGGCACGTTCGACATCAACACCTGGGTCACCGAGATCCAAGCCGGCAGCTATGTGGTGTCAGATACCCACTACGACCAACTCGACTCACCGTTCAAGCAGGCGATGTCTGTGGTCGCCACGGTGATCTCGGTCAACAGCAAGGGCTGGGCCGTTGTTGATGCTGGGCTGAAGGCGTTTGGCCTCGACCACGGCGAGCCGACCTGGCCCGATGGAACGTTGATGTTCTGCTCCGACGAGCACTCGACCCTCGCCCAACGCGCCGACGACCTGAAGCTCAGCGTTGGTGACCGGGTGATGCTCCGCCCCGCCCACGTCGATCCGACGGTCGCGAGACACGAGCAGTTCTGGGTGACCGATGGCGACACGATCGTCGACCGCTGGGCCATCGACCTTCGCCACTGGTGAAGGCAGGCCTCCCAGGTCGGCAGCGAGCTCAGCTCTCCGGCTTCTTGGCTCGTGATGGCGCGACTCGGGGCGGCTCGTTTGGCTGCTTGGGATAGACGGGGGGCCACGGCGCATCCATGAGCCCGGCTGCCATGTCGGCGGCCGACATCTCGAGCAGCGGTGCGATCGACTGCGGGTGGTCGTTCATCTCGAGCCAAGGGTCACCGTCGGCATCAACCCGTTGGGGCACGTTGGCGATCGTGAGCGCGTTGAGATCGACCTCTGGCACCTCGTCCCAGGTGATCGGGGTTGAGACTTGGGCCCCGACTCTGGCCCGCACCGACCACGTGCCGAAGACGGTCTTGTGCGGGGCGTTCTGGTTGAAGTCGACGAACACTCGCTCGCCTCGTTCTTCCTTCCACCACGCCGCCGTCATGTCGTCGGGGTAGCGACGTTCGAGTTCGCGGGCCAAGGCAACCGCCGCCGCTCGCACCTCGTAGCCATCCCACTCGGGCAACAGGCGCACGTAGATGTGCAAGCCGCGGCTCGCTGACGTCTTCACGAACGATCGAATGTCGAGCTCGTCGAGAAGCGCCTTGGTCCGTTGGGCGCTGAGCCGAATGTCGTCGAAGTCGGTGCCAGGCGAAGGGTCGAGATCGATCCGCAGTTCGTCGGTGTGCTCAGGATCGGCGGCAAGATAAGGCCACACGTGAAAGCCGAGGCATCCCATGTTGACGGCCCAGATCACGTGGGCGATATCGGTGGCCACCATTGCATTCGACGTTGTGCCGTTTGGCGTGCTCACGATGGTGGTGTCGAGCCACGGTGGGGCACCCTTCGGGACCCGCTTCTGAAAGAACGACTTGCCGGATGCGCCGTCGGGGAAGCGTTGCATCAAGATCGGCCGACCACCGATGGCCCGCATAAGCGGTTCTTCGATGGCCAGGTAGAAGTCGACGAGGTCGAGCTTGGTCTCGCCGCGTTTGGTGAAGAACACCTTGTCTGGGCTCGTCACGCGGACCTCGCGGCCTGCAAGCTCCATCGTGATGGGATCGCCGTTGTCGGACTTGGTCACCAGATGCTCCTCGCCATGACCCTAATTCTGATCGGCCGGTGAATCTGGCCTCGTAGGGTTGACGTATGGCTGAGACTGTTTCGACACTGAACCCCGAACTCATTGGCCAGCTGGCCACCGGCGTCGACGAGCGGTTGGGTCAACAGATCACCTTTCTGCTCGAGCTCGACCGGCTGAAGTCAATCATCCGGCGCAGTCCGCTCGTGGATCGATCCCGGCTCGAGAACACCGCCGAGCACTCCTGGCACCTGGCCATGCTGGCCATCGTGCTTGCCGATCGAGCGGGCCCTGACGTTGATGTACTTCGAGCCATCAAGCTCGTCTTGGTCCACGACATCGTCGAGATCGATGCCGGCGATGTCTACATCTACGACGACGCAGCTCGCGTTGGCAAGCAGGCCAACGAGCAGGCGGCGGCCGATCGGCTCTTCGGCCTGCTGCCAGACGACCAGGCAGCAGAGCTGCGGGCGCTGTGGGATGAGTACGAGGCCCGGGACACACCGACCGGTCAGTTCGCCTACGCCCTCGATCGGCTGCAACCGCTGCTGCTCAATGCTGCGAGTGGCGGTGGAAGCTGGGTCGAGAACTCAATCGTCGAATCACAAGTGCGTCGGGTCAATGGTCCAATCCAGAACGGCTCTGACGAGCTGTGGCAGCTGGCCACGGCCATCATCGACGAGGGCGTTGCCAGCGGAGCGCTCGTTGCCGATGCCTGACTGTCGGTTACTTGAGGACGGTGCTGAGCCCAACTGGCACGGGCTCGTCGAGCTGATCAAAGGTGCACTCGGCTGGTGTCTTGTCCGGCCGCCATCGCAACACCTTGGTGACCTCTCGGAACCGTCCGTTGAGTGTGCTGCCGTACTTCACCTCGACCACACGCTCGATGCGGAGCGGCACCCATGAGTGGTCCTTCTTGGCGCTCCACCGGTTTTGGGCGCCGGGCATTCGACCTTCTCGATGCGCCTGAGCGTCAGCCCACTCGCGCCAGGGGTGGACCTCGAAGGCGCCCTCGACCAGTTCGTCGAGTTCGTCGACGAGCTCGGAGCGGCGCTTCTTCGTGAAGCTGGCGGCGACACCTACGTGTTGCAGGTTGCCGTCGTCGTTGTGAAGCCCGAGCAACAGCGAGCCGACCCCCTCGCCGTCTTTGTGCCAGCGGAACCCGGCCACCACGGCGTCGGCTGAACGGATGTGTTTGACCTTGAGCTGCGTGCGCTTGTTCTCGACGTAGGGATCGTCGATCGGTTTCGCGATGAGGCCGTCGAGACCAGCGCCCTCGAAGACGCGGAACCACTCGGCCGCCACATCGTGGTCGGCCGTCACCGATGTGAGGTGCAGCGGCGACGAGAGATTTCCGAAGTGCTGCTCGAGGAGCGCCCGCCGAGCCGAGAAGGGTTCGGGCCGCACATCACGGTCGTCGACCCCCAACAGGTCGAACGCCACGAACTGGGCCGGTGTCTTTTCGGCCAGCATGTTGACTCGAGACTCGGCCGGATGGATGCGTTGTTGGAGCGCTTCGAAGTCGAGGTGGTCGTTGGTTTCGACGATCAGCTCGCCATCAACAACACAACGGTCGGGAAACTGCTCGCGAATGGGTTCGAGCATCTCGGGGAAGTAGCGGGTGAGCGGGCGCTCGTTCCGCGAACCGAGCACGATGTCGTCGCCGTCCTTGAAGACGATGCAGCGAAAGCCATCCCACTTCGGTTCGAAGAGCAGGTCGTCGCGATCGGGGATGCCCACCACAGCCTTGGCGAGCATGGGCTTGATCGGAGGTGCAACCGGAAGAACCACAGCCCAAAGTCTCAGGGGTCAGGTCTGAAATGTAAACAACGACCTGACGTTTACGTTTGAGACCTGACCCCTCTGAGCGCGGCGAGGGGAGTGGGGACCGGGGTGTAGGGGACGAGGTCGTCGATGGGAATGGCCTCGCCCCACGACTCGGTGAGGGGGATGACGCCTGCCCATTCCGGCCCACCTTCGTCGATTTCGTCGTCGACGGGCCCGCCGGTGCGGATCTTCGCTGAGGCCTCAGCCAGGGGCAGGGCAATCACGAGCGTCGCCTTGAGCTCCTTGTCCGTCGCCTCCCGCCGGCTGTCCCAGTTGTCCGCTACGTGGTCGGTGATGATCTTCAGGCTCGAGAGAATCTCGGCATCGTCGGTGACGCGGCGGGCGTGACCGCGGATCACGACGGAGCGGTAGTTCATCGAGTTGTGGAACGCCGAGCGGGCAACGACGAGACCGTCGACGAGCGTGACGGTCACACAGATGTCGGTGTCGGCTCCGGCCCGGAGCATCGCGTTGGCGGCCGATCCGTGCAGGTAGATGGTGTCGTCGGTGCGGCCGTAGGCCATCGGCAGCACGATCACGCCGTGCTCGGTGTTGACCCCAACGTGAGCGACGAGCCCGGCATCGAGCACGGCCTTCACGTCGTCTTGGGCGTAGGCCGCACGGTTCGCTCCCCGCTTGAGTGTGGTGCGATCAGAAGGCGCGCGATCAGAAGGCGAGCGGTCAGAAGGTGGGCGGTCAGAAGGTAGGCCTGGCGTTTCGCTGCTCATGGCCGCGAACAGTAGAGGATTGGCTTGGGCGAGCTACTTGATTTCAGTCCACTTTGTTTCGACCGCGACGTCGTGGTTGCGGAGGGCGTCGAGCATCTCGGTCGACGTGTCGGCGATGATCACCAGATCTCGGTTCTTCTGTTTGAGAACCACGTCGTCAACGCAGCGATCGAACCACTCCAACAAGCTGTTCCAGAAGCCGTCGACGTTCAGAAATCCAAAGGGCTTGTCGTGGATGCCGATCTGGCGCCAGGTCATCACTTCGGCAATCTCTTCCAAGGTGCCGAAGCCGCCGGGAAGGGCAATGAACGCGTCGGCTCTGTCGTACATCACCTTCTTGCGCTCGTGCATGTCGGCAACCGAGATCAGCTCGGTGATGCCTTCGTGACCAACGCCGTCAGGAAACAAGCCGCCGGGGATGACACCGGTGACCGTGCCGCCGTTCTGCATCACCGTGTTCGCAACGAGCCCCATGAGTCCGACGGCGCCGCCGCCGTAGACGAGCTCGATCCCTTGGGATGCCATCCGCTCACCGAGATCGATCGTTGCGGCGGTGATTGCCTCGTTGGTACCCGGCGACGAAGCGCAAAAGACGGCGATAGAGCGAAGTTCGCGCATGCCCGTGAGGGTAGGCCCGGCACGGGCAGCGGCCACGAGATTTTGGTCGGAGCGAATCGCCACTACGCTGCGGCCGGTGACTGACCACCCGCTGACAGAGCGCCTGGCCGACCTCGAGAAGCGGAAGGACGAGGCGCTCAACGCCGGTTCTGAGCGCTCGATTCAGCGCCAACACGACAAGGGCAAGATGCTCGCCCGGGAGCGGCTCGACTACCTGCTCGACCCCGGGTCATTCAACGAGCTCGACATGCTGGCTCGCACTCGCAACCCCGAAGCAGCCGAACGCCCCTACACCGATGGGGTCGTGACCGGCTGGGGCACGATTGACGGCCGCAAGGTCTTCGTTTTCAGCCAGGACTTCACGATCATGGGCGGCTCTCTCGGTGAGGTTTTTGCCGAGAAGATCCAGAAGGTGATGGATCTTTCGTTGTCGGTTGGCGCTCCGCTGATCGGCTTGAACGACGGGGCTGGAGCCCGAATCCCCGAGGGTGTTGTGAGCCTCGATGGTTACGGCGGCATCTTCTACCGAAACGTGCAGGCATCGGGTGTCATCCCGCAGATCAGCGTCATCATGGGCCCGTGCGCCGGTGGAGCGGTCTATAGCCCGGCTATGACCGACTTCATCTTCATGGTTCGCGAAACCTCACACATGTTCATCACCGGGCCTGATGTCGTGAAGACGGTGACCGGCGAAGAGGTCACACTCGAAGAACTGGGTGGGGCCGGAAGCCACTCGAGCAAGTCAGGTGTCGCCACGTTCGTCGCCAACGACGAACAAGCCGTGCTCGACGAGGTCAAGCTGTTGCTCTCGATGCTGCCGAGCAACAACCTCGAATCTCCACCACACGTCGAAGCCGAAGACGATCCTGAACGGTTGTGCCCCGAGCTTGCTGAGCTCATGCCAGACAGCCCCAACTTGCCCTACGACATGAAGAAGGTCATCACGACAGTCGTCGACGATGGCGACTTCATGGAATACCACGGCAACTGGGCCCAAGCCATCGTGTGCGGGTTCGCTCGGCTCAATGGCAACCCGGTCGGCATTGTCGCCAACCAGCCGATGCACCTTGCGGGCGTGCTCGACATCGAGAGCTCCTCGAAGGCCGCTCGTTTCGTGCGAACCTGCGATGCTTTCAACATTCCGCTGATTACCTTCGTCGACGTTCCCGGCTTTCTTCCTGGTGTCGATCAGGAGTACGGCGGCATCATTCGTCACGGTGCCAAGCTGCTCTACGCCTACTGCGAAGCCACGGTGCCTCGCATGCAGGTGATTACCCGCAAGGCCTACGGCGGTGCGTACGTCGTGATGGACTCCAAGGGAGTCGGCTGTGACCTCTCACTCGCGTGGCCTTCTGCCGAGCTCGCCGTGATGGGGCCCGAAGGTGCAACCGACATCGTGTACCGCCGTGAGATCCAGTCGGCAGCCGACCCAGCCTCGCGACGCACCGAACTGATCGAGGAATACAAGGAGCGATTCGCCAATCCTTGGATCGCAGCCGAGCGGGGCTACATCGACGATGTGATCGATCCCGCCAAGACTCGGGTCAAGCTGATCGCCGGGCTCGAGATGTTGAAGTCGAAGCGTGAGGATCTCCCGCAGCGCAAGCATGGAAACGTGCCGCTCTAATGTCCACGCCTTCTACCGCTGTCGACATCCACCCGGTTCCAACGGCTGAGGAGGCCGCCGTCATTGCGGCCGCCGTCGAGATGCTGTGGCCGAAGCCGCTGGCCCAGGAGCAGAACGCTGATGTGTCGACTCGGTGGCGCTTCAGCCGCCGTCACTGGCAAGCGTCGCCTCGGTGGGGCCAGTACTAGCCCGCCAGCCCTGGCTCACCCAGCATCACGGCCTGACGCCTTGCGGGTGCAGGCCAAACGCCCGTTGCGAGGTGCGGCGGACCGCTCGGACGAACCACCCCGGGCTGTCGATTGACGGGAAGGCGTCCTGATCGAAGTAGGGCACGAACAGCCGACCGTTGCCGCTGAGGTTCATGTAGACGGGCACGGCCATGGCGTTGACCAAGCGGAACCACCAGTTGGCCTGGGGCACCCGAACATTCTCGAGCGGTCCGAGCCGGCTGGGTTGATGGTGCAATGAACCGTGTCCTCCGAACCACTGATCGGCTCGTCGCAAGAACTCACAGCCGGAAGGTTCAACACCGAGGTCGGAGATCACGGTGGCATCAACGGCGACGGCGTTTCGTCCTGCGTAGACGCGATGCTGCGCACTTGGTCGGTGACAACCCATTACGCCAAGAGGGCCGTCTGCAACCTTGCCCCAAGCATCGACCACAGCGAGGTCGATTGGCGCGGCGTCCAGCAGCATGAGTGCCGATGTTCTCCAGTCGACGAGGCGATGGGTGTAGAACTGCTCGTCCTCGATGCGGCCGGTGAGGCCGGGCACCGTTGGCAAGATGCCGTGCACGATCTCGGATGGATCACCGGTGAGCTTGGCGACAACGACTCGGACATCTGCTTCGATCCACGAACGGGATGCCTTCGTCGTGGCGAGCCCGCGTTCGAAGTGGACATCGACGAGGTCGTCGGTGGCATCGACGATTCGGTAGTCGTCAGAATCGAAACCGAGATAGGCGGCTACCTCAGCAACAGAGCGTCGGTCGAAGAATTGGTCGTAGACGTTCGGAGCCTCGATGAGCTCGATGTCGATGGCCCCGGCCTTGCGGAATGCTCGGGCCAGCTCCGCCACGAGCTCGGGCGAGACATGATTGGAGCAGTCGTCTCGGTGGTAGGCCAGCATGAAGTTGGCCCGGATCGCAACGAGCTTGTCGGCGACGAGTGAGGCAGCATCAGTTTCGCTGAGCACTGATGCGATGGCGTCTTCGAGCGAGAGGTCGTCGGCAACGGCAACGGCCTGAGGTTGTCGTTCTGGGGAGTTGTCGTCCGTCCGTAGCGACGTGGGAACCAACCACGGTGAGATGTCCCGGAGTCCTGCCGTCAGGTCCGCTAACGAGGTGCCGGGTCGCAGACGATTTCCTTCGAAGCACTCGACGAAGAGCGCGAATACTTGGGCGTGGCGAATCTCGTCGTTGAGCACGCGAGTGAAGAGCGCATGCTCGTCGCCTTCGACGATTCTGAGGAGGCGCTCGTATGCCATGATCGCCGACTCTTCAAGCAGCAGGTTGGTGTCGCAAAACGCTTCGAACCCCGGCCTGCGAAGGGCCTCGAACAACTCGCTCGGAAGCTGGCCAAGCATGCTGCCGGCCCACAGCACCGACCGGGCGGCGAGGCGTCGCAAGCCGAATGCGTCATCGGTGTGCCTCGGACTGACCGATGAACACCAGCCGCCGATCAGACCAACGGCCTGCGTCGCGAACACTGGAGCCCATGCCCGCGGCCGTCGTGAGCGAAGTAGTCGACCGCGCAAGTACTGGGCGTGGAGCGCCTCGTCACGCTGCAGCCAGAGGATGGCTCGGCGTACGACGTCGCGAGTTGGTTCATCGACGTCGAGTGCGCCGATGAGGTCGGCGGTGGCTGATTCGGAGTAGACGAAGTCGACAACTTGCTCTCGTTCGAGGGCATAGGTGAGAAAGCCGTCGCGCTGGCGTTGCGGGGGTAGAGCGGCGAGCGCGTCGAGGTCAGCGGTTGTGCTCCGCATGAGCGCCTCGGCGAGTTCGCCAGATTCAAGGACCCGCATGGTGTCCCTATCGGCGTGCGGGATCCGTGCTTGATGGTGCAGTGAGAGCGTCAGATTCGAGCACTGAGCGAATCCGATCGGTCTTTTCCGTCAGTTCGTCCAGTGGCCGGCGTAGCAACGTGTTCTCGTGGGTGATGCGCAGCTTCTGGGCGGCAACGACGAGCCGCTGCAGCTCGTCGCGATCAGCGAGTATCGCGGTGTCGGGAACACTCGTGTCGCTGGCGACTTCGGCTCGGGCGACGCAACGGGAAACGGCGGCGCTCGCGGCCCGGTGTACGTCACAGAGGTGATCGAAGATGGGGCCCGATGGCGTGTGTTCGATGAACGTTTGGATGGTGTTGGCGTCTTCGGTCATGGCCCGCACCGTCGAGTGCCACCCAGGGGCGATGTGGCGAATGTAGATAACGCCGTTCGAACCCCGACGGAGGAGAAAACGAGCAGCGATGAAGACACCTGGCGTGACCCCAGCGGCAAACAGGATTGGCGAAACGATGGCTCCGGGCTGCGTCAACCCGACAACCAGGGCGGCGAAGGCCAGACCAACCATTGCGTTGAGGAAGCTGAGCGTGAGCGCATCGAAACGCTCAGCATCAGGGTGACGATCAACGAGGTGAAAGTGGCGAAGCTCCATCGGCTGGGCTCCCGGGGGCGTAGGGACGGGCACGACTCACGACCATTGTGGCCCGAACACGACGCCGCTGTGAGGTCACCAGGGCAACCGAGGGGCGGCAACACCCTTCCCGGTTGTTCTGAGCGAGAGGCCAGCTCGTCTCGTTCACTAGAACCACGTAGCCTCCCGGTCATGCCGGGGCCTCTCTCTGATCTTCGTGTGATCGACCTGTCGACCGTGCTGGCGGGACCGGGATGTGCCCGCTACTTCGCCGACTTTGGAGCGGACGTCATCAAGGTCGAACGAGCGGGGGTCGGCGATACGTCGCGCAACCTGGGGTGGCGGGATCCCGAGGACGGCGAGACGTTCTTCTTCAAGAACGCCAACCGCAACAAGCGCTTTCTCGAGCTCGACCTGAAAGATCCGGCCGATGTCGAACGGGTGCTGAAGCTCGTCGAACACAGTGACGTGGTGGTTGAGAACATGCGCCCGGGCAAACTCGAGTCGCTTGGCTTGGGGCCCGATGTTTTGCTCGCCCGTAACTCGAAGCTCGTCATCGTCAGGGTCACGGCCTTTGGCCAGACCGGCCCGTATCGGGACCGGCCTGGGTTCGCCACGCTCGCCGAAGCGATGTCGGGATTCGCCGCCATCAACGGACCAGCCGACGGTGCCCCTACATTGCCGCCCATCGCGCTCACCGACGAGGTCACCGCCCTTGCTGGCGCGTTTGCCGCAATGACAGCGCTTCACTCCGGTGTTGGCCAGGTTGTCGATGTCAGCTTGATCGAGAGCATCGTCCAGCTCATGGGCCCGCTCCCGTCGTTGTGGGCGAAGATGGGCGAGCTCCAGCCTCGCCTCGGAAGCGGGTTGCCCTACTCGATTCCACGCGGGGCGTATCAGACAAAGGACGGCCGTTGGATCGCGGTGAGCACGTCGGCCGATTCGGTGGCGGCCCGGGTGATCGAGATGATCGGGCTCGGCGGCGACGAGCGCTTTGCGACGGTCGACGATCGGATGCTGCATCGAGACGAAGTCGAGGCCCGGATGCAGGCCTGGGCGGCTGAGCGCACGTTGACCGAGGCCCTCGATGGGTTCGCCGCCGCCGACGCTGCTGCTGCGGAGATCTACGACATGCAGAATCTGTTTGAAGATCCACACGCGACAGCGAGGGAGATGTTTGTCGAAGCCGACGGTCACCCCATGGCCGGCGTTGTTGCCCGACTGTCAGAGACTCCCGGCGAGGTTCGCCACCCTGGTCGGTCGCTTGGAAGTGACAACGACGAGATCTACCGCGAGTTTGATCTCTGAGCCGAGAACGTCTGGCGTTCTCTCCGCCGTCCGCGTGTGCGTCCTCTGATCCAGCGGTACGTTTGAGAGAAGGCAAACATGGAGATGAACCAAAATGGGCGTATTTGATTTCGTGAAGGAAGCCGGAGCCAAGATTGGCATCGGCGACGGACCAGACGACGACAAGGACGAAAAGGGCGGTAAGGCTGCGGCTGCGGCGGCCGCGGCAGCTTCGAAGGCGGCGTCAGATGATCGGGCCGAGGCAACTCGCCGACGCATGAAGGACCGCAAAGCCAAGTTGGCGAAAGCACAACGCATGGAGCGCCGGGCGGAGGGCGTCCGGGCCCGCGGTCTCGAACGGTACGTACGCGATCTCGGCTTCGAGGTCGAGGATCTCGACGTCCGCTTCGACGACGGCAAGGCCCAAGTCAGCGGCAAGGTCGCCGACCAGGAGACCCGTGAGCGGGTGATTCTCGCCATCGGCAACACCCAGGAAGTCGAGCAAGTCGAAGACGACATCGAGATCACCGGAACCGCAGCCGCAGAGTCGAACATGCATGTCGTCGTGTCTGGTGACACCCTCAGCAAGATCGCCAAGGAGCACTACGGCGATGCCGGCAAGTATCCGGTGATCTTCGAGGCCAACAAGCCCATGCTCAGCGATCCCGATCTCATCTTCCCCGGACAGGTGCTTCGCATCCCAGCGCAGTAGCCCGCGGCGCAATCTCATCGGTCCCGACGGGATCGTTGTTAGGTTGCCGACATGAGCGAATCTGCAATCACCGCCTCGGGCTTGGCCCGATCATTTGGTGACAACCAGGCAGTCAAAAGCGTAGATCTCGCCGTTGAGCGCGGCGAGATCTATGGCTTTTTGGGCCCAAACGGGGCGGGCAAGAGCACCACGGTTCGGATGCTGTGCACGTTGCTGCGACCGACTGGTGGGACGGCAACCGTTGCCGGCTTCGATGTGGTCGAAGGGGCGGATGACGTTCGGCTCCGCATCGGGGTGGCACTACAGGAGGCCTCGCTCGACGAGAAGCAGACCGGCCGTGAGGTGCTCGAGCTGCAGGGCCGGATGTATGGCATCAGCGGTTCGACGCTCAGCAATCGCATCACCGAGGTGGTCGACTTCGTCGATATCGGGGGAGCGATTGACGACTTTGTTGGTACCTACTCAGGAGGTATGAAACGTCGCGTCGATCTGGCGACGGCGTTGCTCCACGAGCCCGAAGTGTTGTTTCTGGATGAGCCGACCACGGGGCTCGACCCGGCGAGCCGAGCCAAAGTGTGGGAGGAGGTCCGACGGCTCAATACCGAGCTCGACATCACAATCTTCCTCACCACGCAGTACCTCGAAGAGGCAGACGCGTTGGCCGGCCGAGTCGGCATCATCGACGACGGGTTGATTGTGGCTGAGGGGTCTCCGGTTGATCTCAAGCGAAACGTTGGCGCCGACCTCATCGTCGCGACCGTGAACGCGGCACCGAATGAACTCGCTTCGGTCTCCGATGCTGTTCGCCGCCTTGCCCAGGTCACCGACGTTTCTGTTCACAACAACGAGGTAACCGTGTCAGCCACTGATGGGGCTGCCGTGGTGAACGACTTCGTCGTTGCCCTCAACGCCGGCGGGTTACGAGCCGACACCCTCACGCTGCGAACTCCAACGCTTGATGATGTGTTTCTCCAGGTGACAGGCCAGCGTCTCGTCGTGGATGACGGCAACTCCGACGGAGAGGCCGCAGCATGAGCCTCGCCCAACCCAGCGGTTTCCTGAAAGACCTCATGACCGTCGCTCGCCGAGCGGTGCGCACGCTGCCTCGCGAGCCCGAAGCGATCATTCCGGCGATGTTGATCCCGATGTTCTTCTTCGCGGTCAACATTGGCGCGCTGCAAGATGTCGCCGAGAGTCAGGGCCCGCCTGACTTCGACTTCAAGGCGTTTCAGTTGCCAGTGGCGATCATCTTCGCTGTTACCGGTGTGTCTCGGGCCAACACGTTGGTCACCGACATCCAGACGGGTTACCTCGACAAGATGTTGATCACTCCGGTGAAGCGTTCTGCGCTACTGCTCGGGATGATGATCGCCGACATCGTGTTGGTGCTCGGGCTCTCGAGCCTCGTCACCGTCGTCGGCTTTGTTGTTGGTGTCCGGTTCGAGACCGGCATTCTCGGTGTGCTGGCGTTTCTACTTCTGTCCTCCGCCTGGGGTCTTGCCTTCACCGGCTTTCCGTACGCCGTGGCCCTGCGCACCGGCAACCCGGCCGCGGTCAACTCGGCCTTCCTGATCTTCTTTCCCTTTGCCTTCCTCACGAGCGCGTTCGTGCCGCTCGACGGTCTCACGAGTTGGCTACGGACGATTGCTCGATTCAATCCCGTGACGTACCTGCTCGAAGCGCTGCGATCGCTGATCAGCGAGGGCTGGGTGGTCGAGTCGCTGTTGAAAGGGCTCGGAGCTGTTGGCGGTGTTGGTCTGGTGACCTTCACGCTCGCGTTCAGCGCGCTCAACCGCCGAGTCAAAACCGGCTGACTCGGGAAAGACTTGAGAGCGAGTGGGTCAGTCGGCTGCGGCGATCGCAACTTCGATGCGATCTTGGCGCCACTCTTTGGC
>CALJSB010000112.1 GCA_937976305.1 uncultured Acidimicrobiales bacterium | reverse complement strand
TGGCCTACTGCTCAGATCACATCCCGATGGACGCGGTGCGAAGTGGTCACCCCAGCACCGACGACTGGGACACATTCATGGGCGCCAGTCTCGATCATGCGGTGTGGTTTCATCGACCAACACGCGCCGATGAGTGGCTGTTGTTCGTCCTCCATCTTCAGTCGCTGCGCGGATCCCGAGGCGTCGCCAGTGGGTCGGTCTACGACCAGGCCGGAGACCTCGTCGCCACGATCACCCAAGAAGGTCTGCTCCGACGGCTGCGAACCTCAGCCGGCTAGCTCACCTCAGCCAGCCAACTCGGCAAGGCGAGCCGACGCGTCGTCGTCGAACAATTCGAAGACCTCGAACGACCCGGGCTCGGTGGCGGCGGCGAGCGCTTTTGCGGGTGGTGTTGCCGCTCGCGGCAGGCTGGAGCTGATCACCAACATCTTCGCGTCGGGTCGTACCGTGCGTAGCAGGTGATACCGAGCCAGCGTTCGCCACACTTCTTCGGATCGTTGCAAGCCTGGCTTCGTCAACGTGAAACCACCGACAACGTCGACGAAGTACTCGCTGCCGTCACGAGCCGTCGCCACGCCAGTGAACTCGATACCGATCGCACCGAACTTGGCCCCCGATGCGGTGAACGCGAATCCGAGCCGTTCGAGCTCGTCGACGGTGAGGTCGAGCATCTTTCGGCCCGCGGTCAGGGCCGTTTGGTGTCGCCCTTCGTGGTTCCCGGGCCCATCGAGGGTTCCTTCGTTGGCAATCCGCTCATTGGCGAGTTCGACGTAGTCATGGTCTGTATCGAACCCAAGGCCGACTCGACCGGTTTGCTCCGCCGCCACCATCGTGGTGCCCGAGCCCGACATGGGATCGAGCACGATGTCACCCTCGTAGGTGTAGAGCTCGATGAGACGGCGAGGAAGTTCGACAGGGAACGGAGCCGGGTGGCCCACCTTCGTGGCCGACTCGGTGTCGATCTCCCAGACGTCACGTGTGACATCAACGAACTCATCGTTGGTGAGCGACGACACGTGCGGCAGACCGCGTGCGGCACGATCCTTGAGCGAAACAGCGCGATCGAAGCGACCCTTACTGGCGATGATCACCCGTTCGGTGATGTCGCGCAGCACCGGGTTCGTTGCCTTGGCGAACGAGCCCCAGGCGCACGACCCCGAGCTCGACTTTCCCTTCTGCCAAATCACTTCGCCTCGCAGCAACAGTCCGAGATCGTCCTGCAGGATCGCCGTGATGTCACTCGACAATGACCGGTAGGGCTTCCGACCCAGGTTGGCGACGTTGACGGCAATTCGGCCGCCGGGCTCGAGCACTCGTTCGCACTCGGCGAAGACCGACCGCAGGAGATCGAGGAACTCGAGGTAGGTCTCGGGAACGGTGTCGGTCCCTTCACCAACGGCGAGCTCATATTCCTTACCGACGAAGTACGGAGGCGAGGTCACAACCAGAGCAACGCTGCTGTCGGGAAGACCCGTTGCGACGGACGAACCGTGGATGGCGACAGAGTTCTGATGCAGCTCAATCGCGGCAGCGTGGTTGACGGTCTCGTCCTCGGAAAGGACCGGCGGACGGAACCGGGCGTAGAAGGCCGAGGCGTCGTGGCCTTCTCGGCGGCCCGCCCCGAACGCTGAAGTCTCGGTCTTGCGGCGGCGAGCCGACGAAGGGGAGGCGCTCTGGTCGGTCACGGGGCCAGGCTACTGGCCGTTGGCGCGCCGCTCCGCGGTTGGCTCAATGAGCTTGTTCTGTTGCCAGAGCGACAGAGCCTGGTCGATCGTGACTGGCCGACCGAGGAGGTAACCCTGCACGATGTCGCAACCGAGTTCGGTGAGCGTGTCGAACTGCTCGACCGTTTCGACGCCCTCGGCAATGACCGACAGCCCAAGCGAGCGGGCGAGCGCAATCGAGGCCGACACGATGGCGGAGTCTTCCCGAGATTGGCCGAGACCGTTGACGAACGAGCGGTCGATCTTGATCGTGTCGGCCATCGAGAAGCGACGCAGGTAGTCGAGGGTGGCGTAGCCGATGCCGAAATCGTCAATGGCGAGCCGGCAACCCAAGCCAGCGAGTTTCTCGAGAGTCGAGATCGCAGCCTCGATGTCTTCGACCCGCATCGACTCAGTCACTTCAAAGCCGAGATGGTTCGGGTTGAGGCGATGACGATCGAGGGCACTGACAACGGTGACAAGCAACGACGGCTCAGCCAGCTGCTTGGCGGAGAGGTTCACGGAGATGACGGGCCGAAGTCCGTCTGGCTGCTTGGGCCACTTGGACAGTTGACGGCATGCTTCGTCGATCACCCATGCACCGACAGGCACGATGAGTCCGGTCTCTTCGGCGATCTCGATGAAGGAAGCGGGCGAGAGCAGCCCATGCCCTGGTCGGTTCCAGCGGATGAGTGCTTCGGCGCCAACCATGCGGCCAGACGCGACCTCGACAACGGGCTGGTAGTGCAGCACCAGCTCTTCTTCAGTGAGCGCAAGATGCAAGGCCTGTTCGACTTCGTGGCGGATCACCACTCGTTGCTGGAGACCTTCTTCATACAGCGCGTAGCCGTCACGGCCCGCCTCGATCGCGCTCGCCAGCGCTGACTCGGCGCTGCCGATGATCTGAGCTGGCGAGCTGCCAGGCCCCTCGACGATGACCACACCAACGGACGCCGTGGTGCTGACGCTCGTGCCGTTGCTCAGTTCAAACGGCTCGGCGACGCTGCGGACAATCCGGTCGGCCATCGATGAGGCGTCGGCCTCATCGTTCATGGCGACACACAACACGAGGAACTGATCGCCACTGATTCGGCCGACGGTGTCGCCGAGGCGAACGGAGCGTCGCAGCCGCATCGACAGTTCGATCAGCACTTCGTCGCCAGCTTCGGCACCGCGAGTGTCGTTGAAGTTCTTGAATCGGTCGAGGTCAACAAGCAGGACCGCGACTCGCTTCTTCTCTCGACCCGATCGGGCCACCGCCTGCTCGAGCCGATCGAGAATGAGCGCCCGGTTGGGAAGCTGGGTGAGCGAATCGTGCAAATTCTGGTGGGCCAAACTGGCCTCGGTCAGGGCCCGCTCAGCCGACACCGCCACCATTCGGATGATCTGTTCGAGCAACACTTGCTCGGCTGGGTGTGGTTCGGATCGCTCGTTGTGCGCAACCACCATGACCCCGTGGCCACGGCGGCCGGCCCCGGAGATCGGGTAGATCCACAGCGCGTGGATGCCGTAGGACTGGAGCTCCATGCCGATCTCCAGTGGGAGGTCATCGGCACGCAACTTCGAATGCGTAGCGTCTTGGCCACTCTCTGTGAGGTAATCGAGAACGGCTTCGACGAGATCATCTCGCTGATCTCCCACCACCGTGGGTTCGAGCCGGCCTGTCGGGTCGGTCAGCCCGACCCAGCACGACGCCCCCCGCACCTGTTCTTCGATTCGCTCGGCCGCCTGCACCAGCACGTCCGCGAGATCACGCCCGTGCACCAACGACTCGAGCAGATCGCGCTGCTCCGCCATGATCGCCTCAGGTCGCTGCCACGCGGAGGTCGCTCGATAGAGCGACAGATAATACGGCCACGACGACCCGTCTGTCGATGTAGTCGGCAGGGCGAGAAACGCTGCCTCGACCGAGACGTCTGCCTTCGATGAGTGCTGGAGATCGAGCCGCACACGAGCTTGGAGACCCCGCTCGACGATGGCCGAAATGGCTTCAAACTGCGCATCTGGGGTGTTGTCGGAGAACAGCACCCCAGGATTGCGACCGAGGAGCTCATCGGGTCGGAAACCCAACAGCTCGGCAAGGTTCTCGCTGACGTACACCAGGTGTGCACGGCCGGACTCGGGCCGGATCGTGCTGATCGCAACACCATCGTAGGAACGGTTCGCAATCGGGCCGACGGACGCGCCATCGGGAATGATCTGAATGTCGTCGCCGAACTCCCCCTCGAGCGCGAGGGGTGGATCAAACGGCAGCTCACTCTCGCCGACTCGCTGATCTTGCAACGGGACACTCCAAGCGATGCAGCGCGGGCTGCTGGCATCGCAAGTCGCGACAGTAGTCACCACGCTCCGTGCAGATGGCGATGCTTGCGGGGTGCCGTTCGACCCGAAGCTGACAGGATCTGCCCGGTAACGTCTGAGGCGTGGCGGACGGCCAGATCGATAGCCAACTGAGAGTGCGAGAGCTGTGCGCCTTGGTCGACGATGCCATTACCGCTGCATTCCCACATGAGGTGTGGGTGCAGGGGTCGATCTCGGGCCTCAATAGATCAGCAAAGGGTCACGTTTACTTCGACTTGGTCGAGACAAACGAGCTCGGCCAACCTGGTGCGGCCTCGATCCCCGTTGCCCTCTTCGCGAATGCCAAGCAACGGGTGAACGCGATCCTGAGACGAACGAACACCATCCGCATGCACGATGGTGTCGAGATCAAGATTCGCGGAGCGGTTCAGTTCTATGAACGCCAAGGCCGCGTTCAGTTGATCATGAGCTTGATCGACCCGAGCTTCACACTCGGTCAGATCGAGCAGGCTCGAGCCCAACTGCTTGCGGGGCTGGCTGCCGAGGGGCTCCTCGGTGCGAACGGTGAACTCGAGTGGCCCGTGCTGCCTCTTCGGATCGCTCTGGTGACGAGCAGCGGCAGCGCAGCCGAAGCCGACGTCGTGCATCAGCTGACCGCAACTGGACGCCCTTTCGACATCACGGTGTTCGACTGTCGGGTCCAGGGCGACGACGCTCCAGCGGAGATCGCAGCCGCGATCACCGATGCCGGAAGCGCCGGTTCAGCAACGTTTGACCTGGTGGCCGTCGTCCGAGGTGGCGGGGCGCGCACCGATTTGGTGGCGTTTGATCACGAGAGGGTGGCACGGGCCATCGCCACCTGCCCATTGCCCGTCGTGGTTGGTGTCGGCCACGAAACTGATCACTCCGTTGCCGACGACGTTGCTCACAGCTTTGCGAAAACACCAACAGCGTGCGCCGACCTCATCATCGACGGTGTTGCCAAGTTCGAGCACCGCGTCTCGAGCGCGTCACGTCGCATCGCCTCCGCTGCGATGCAGCACCTCGCCCGCGCCGACATCCTTCTCGCTGGTCACCGAACGACACTGGCCCGATCGGCAAACGACACGTTGACAACTTCGGGTTCTCAACTCGATCTCATCGAGCATCGCCTGGCCCATGCGGCAACACTCGGTCTCGAACGGGCAGAGGCAAGACTCGAACAGCATGACGTGCGCCTTCGAGCGCTTGACCCTGCCGTTGCGCTGGCTCGAGGTTGGTCGATCACGCACCGATCGGATGGTTCGCTGGTGCGATCGCCGAACGAGCTCGAAACCGGCGACACTGTCGTCACCACACTTGCTGGTGGCAGCGTGACCTCAACGGTGACGGAAACCGAGAACACATGAGCGAAGACAGTCCCATTGACAAGAGCCCGATCGACGAGGCAGACCCGCAGACCGGGTATGCGAGCGCGTTGGCCGAGCTCGAGGACATTCTCGATGAAATCGAGGGAGCATCGGTCGACGTCGACACATTGGCCGACCGAGTCCGACGGGCTTCTGAACTCGTGACGTTGTGCCGTGGCCGACTCGATGTCGTACGCACCGACGTCGCGACCGTCGTCGAGGATCTTGCTCGGCAATCCGAAGCAACCGACACGGGTTCCACGTGACCCAAGCCCCTCCCGAGCTCGCCTACGCCGGCGACTTGGTCGACAGTCGCGTGCTCGAAGTTCTCGCCGCCGAACGAGCTCGATGGAAGTCAGTCGACGATCGACTCGACGACGCCATCGCCGAACTGGTCCGCATGAGCCGAGGCGGCAAGCGTCTGCGAGCAGCGTTTTGCTATTGGACGTGGGCCGGCAGTCACGACGCTGCGGGTGGCGACATCGACGATGTCGATGGCCCAGAACGGATCGCCGCAATCGACGCGGGTGCCGCGTTCGAGCTGCTCCAGACGTTTGCGCTCATTCACGACGACGTCATGGATGATGCCGATCAGCGTCGAAGTGAACCAACGATCCACACCGTGGCCGCCCAACAACTCGAGGCCGGTGGTCTCATCGGCGAGCCGCGGCGTTTCGGCGAGGGCGTGGCCATCCTCATCGGCGACCTGAGCCATGTGTACGCCGATCGCCTGATCTCTGGGCGTTCAGAACAAGCCCAATCGATCTGGGATGAGCTGCGGATCGAACTCAACCTCGGCCAGTACCTCGACATGCGCGCTGCGGCCGAGATTCAGCCCGACCAAACCACCGCACGGCGAGTGGCCACCTTCAAGACCGCCCTCTACACCATCGTGCGGCCAATGCAGGTTGGCGCGGCGCTCGGTTGCGAGGGGGCCACCCCCGATCTGTTAGCGGCGATCGACACCTTCGGTCGTCCCGTCGGTCAGGCCTTTCAGCTCCGCGACGATCTTCTGGGGGTCGTCGGCGAGCGTGACCGTGTCGGCAAGCCGGTTGGCGATGACCTGCGAGAGGGGAAAGCCACCGAACTCGTGGCCATTGCGAGCGATCGAGCCACGGAAGCGCAGCAAAAACTGCTGGCAACCATCGGCGAACGCGACTTGAGCGACGCTCAAATCGTCTCCATCGTGGATGTATTGGAAGAAACCGGAGCCATTCGTGCCGTCGAGGACCGAATCGACAAATTGGTCGAGACTGCAGCCCTCGCAGCTGATGACCTACCATTCGATCGCGGCATCCGGGAAACTCTCGTCTCTCTTGCAAACTACGTTGCCGCAAGAAACCACTGATCGAGCGGCCCGAGTGGGCTCGCACTACCCCGAAATTCAGAACGGTTGAGGCAGAGGTCCTCGTGCCGATGAGAACAGCGTGACAAGCAGTCAGGAGCGATCCTCTGACCGCCCGTCTGTACCTGCTGCGCAAGCAACGGGGACGGCGGGTGAAGTTCTGCTTGCTCTGCGCGCCCTGCGAACCGGCGGTCTCGATGAGACAGGACGAGCGCTCGAACTGAGCCCTGGCGTTGCCGGTTCACTGTCGGCGGTTCTCGCCGCTCTGCGGTGGGGTGCGGTGATGGTCGGGCTGGCGTGGGCCGCCACTGGCGCTGCGTCCGGCGAGATCGCCATCGTGATCACGCTCACGGTCGCGATCTTCCTGGCCTCATGGCGGACCGTTCGCCCGATCCGACTCGGTGACCGCAGCTCAATTCAGCGCACGGTGGGCCTCACCGACGTTGCGGTTCTTTCTGCCGCGGTCGGCGCAAGCGAAGGTCTTTCCTCACCGTTTGTTGGTTGTGTGCTCGTTGCTGTCGCCATCGTGGCATTCGGCTGGGGTCTACAAGAAGGCATGTTGGCCGCGACGATCGCTCTGGGCGTCGTCATGGTTGTGTCTGGCCTCACCGCCGGAGCGTTCACCAACCCCAGCGCGTTGGGTGTCATTGCACTCGGTGGCGCCGCGATCTTCCCCGGCATCGGTCAACAGCGCCTGTTGCAGCTCGAACACCGCCGACGGGTACAGGCGGAGCGCATTGGCCAGCTCGCCGACACCAATCAACTGTTGGGAGTGCTCAACGAGGTCACTCGCACCATGCCGTCGTCGCTTGACTTGGCCGAAGTGCTGATGTCGGCTCGCGAGCAGCTCATCACGACCTTTGAGGCCGAGCGGCTCGTCTTGCTGTCCTATGAAGACGGCACCTGGTCGCCGCTGATCCAGGAACGTTTTGACCTACCGCCGAACTTCAAGCCAGCCGACCTCCCGAAGCCCATGATCGAGGCCTCCACAGGGCCGGCCGTCATGAAAGTCGACAATCTGCTCGGGCCGGCAAAGCGTCTCGGTTCCGGCCTGTATGCCCGTTTGGTTGTCAATGGAGTCGACACCGGACTCGTTGCGGTGGAGCGCACGAGCGGCGCCTACACAGAGACCGATGCGGACCTGCTCGCCGGCATGGCCGATGTGTTGGCCCTCACCGTGGCCAACGCCCGAGCATTCCGCCAACTTCGATCACTTGCCGCCACCGAGGAACGCACCCGAATCGCTCGTGATCTGCACGACCGGCTTGGTCAGTGGCTGACCTACATCGGGCTCGAGCTCGAGCGAATCAACGCATCGCAACCCGAGCCCATGACCGATCTCAAACAGCTCTATGAGGACACCCAGGGCGCGATTGCCGACCTCCGTGACACGCTGATCGAGTTGCGAGCCGCAGTGAGCGAAAAGCGTCCTCTGAGTGTGGTTTTGGAAGAGGTTGTCGACCGGTTCACCAAACGGTCGACCATTGATGTCAGTGTGGTGGTTCCCGACGACCGGACAGCCCGTTTGCCCACGGTGGTTGAAAACGAGCTGTTGCGAATCGCTCAGGAAGCGCTCACAAATGTCGAAAAGCATGCTATGGCAACTCACGCCCACGTCGGCTGGTCAGTCGAAAACGGTCGCGGCGTTCTCGTGGTGCAAGACAACGGTCGAGGATTCGATCCGTCAAAAGGCATCAGGGGAACGGCGTACGGTCTCGTGGGCATGCGTGAACGGGCCGCTGCTGTTGGAGCAATCCTCGAAATCACCAGCGAACCCGATCAAGGCACGGTCATCACTGTGCTGACGGGTCAACCCGAAACGCCTGCTCTGCTCTCCACCGAGGTCTCACCATGATCAAGATTCTGCTCGCTGACGACCATGCCCTCCTTCGTGACGGCTTGCGCCGCTCCTTCGAATCCGCAGGCGACGACGTCGTCGGCGAGGCTTCGACTGGCGAAGAGGCCGTGGCCCTGGCCAAGGCACTCCAGCCTGATGTCGTACTGATGGACCTCTCGATGCCCGTCATGGACGGCATCGAGGCCACCCGCGCCATTCGTGAGCAGATGCCGGCAACGAAGATTGCCGTGCTCACCATGCACGACGACATCGACAAGACCCGCGACGCCATTGCCGCAGGCGCCAGCGCCTACCTGAGCAAGGGCACCTCGTTCTCTGAGGTGCGCGAGACCGTGCTGCGAGTGGCCGACGGCGAGACCGTCCTGTCGCCCGCACTCGCCGGCGCCATGCGCGAGACCGCCAACAAGGCACGAGAGAACGATGACCTCCTCTCCGATCGCCAGGTCGAGATCCTTCAGGCGATTGCCGACGGCATGAGCACCAAGCAGGCTGGCCGGTATCTCGGCATCACCACCAAGACCGTGCACAACCACCTCAACGCGATCTACCGCAAGCTCGACGCCCAGAGCCTCACCCACGCCGTTCTCGGCGCCGTGCGCCTCGGCATCATCGACCTCAACAACGTCGAAAACGAGCCCGTCTAACCCCGCTCTCGCCGCCTCACGACTCCCGTTCCCCTTCCGAACTGGAGTCCCCCACCGGCGTTTCAGCCGGTACACGCCTCCAGAACGCGAACCCGTTTCCGTACTGGAGTCCCCCACCGGCGTTTCAGTCGGTACAGGCCTCCAGAACGGAAAAGAAGCGTGACGGTGGGTGACGTTCAGATGGGGCGATCTGCCTTGTCGGGGTGGCTTGCTCATGGTCTTTGACTGCGCGTGCGGTTGGATCAACAGGTGCACACGTTGTGGAGGACAGGCACCCAGATCTGGCGATCGCATCGAATCGCGCTGGCCGTTGTTTTTTCCACGCTCATGACGCTCTTGATCGCTGGACCGTTTCTGTTCCGAACCTTCTAACTCGGTCGACGTTCGGCAGGCAACGACCCGCCGCATGCAAACGGCGCCACCTCAGTTGGTCTCTCACTCACCCCATGAGGCATCGTGGGGCATGACAGACGCAGCGCACCCTGCCGTCAGGGTCGATCCCAACACAGGCCTCAAGGCCTTCAACACCCGGGCGGCCAAGGCCTCTGACCGGATCGCTGGCGCCGGTTACGGCGTCAACACCAACACCGAAGCGAAGACGCTGCGGGAGCAGAAGCCGGGCGCCGTCTTCGACGCCGACGAGCAAGCGAAGTACCGCGAGTTCAAAGAGGCCCGAGACGGCGCCGCTGACTACATGGTGGTCGAAGGAGACTTCGCCCACTACCTCGACGATGTGTACTCCGACGAGCCCGTCGAACGCGAGGCGTTGACCGACGAGTGCGAGGTGCTCGTGGTCGGCGCTGGCTTCGCTGGGCTACTGCTGTGGCACGAACTGAGCAAAGCCGGCTTCGCCGATGTGCGCTTCTGCGAAAAGGGGGGCGACGTCGGCGGCACCTGGTACTGGAACCGCTATCCCGGAATTGCCTGTGACGTCGAGAGCTACAGCTATCTGCCGCTGCTCGATGAGATGGGCTACTTCCCCACAATGCGGTTCGCGTCTGGCTTCGAGATTCTCGAGTACTGCCAAGCCGTGGCCACCAAGTTCGGCTTCTACGACAAGGCCTTGTTCCACACGACGGTCGAGCGCACGTCGTGGGACGAAGACACCCAACGTTGGACGGTGTACACCGATCGCGGCGATGCCATGCGGGCTCGCCACGTCATCCTGGCCAACGGCATTCTCACCAGCCCGCGCCTGGCCCGAATCGACGGCATGGAGACCTTTGCCGGCGAGACCTTCCACACGTCTCGTTGGCGCTACGACATCGACCTCACCGGCAAGCGGGTCGGCGTGATCGGCACCGGGGCTACCGCTGTGCAATGCGTGCCCGAACTGGCGAAGGTCGCCGGCGAGCTCTACGTGTTTCAGCGAACACCCTCGTCGATCGACATTCGCGACCAGCGGGCCACCTCCGACGAGCAGATCGAGACGTGGAAGCAACAACCCGGCTGGGCGGCGGAGCGCCGCAAGCGCTTCTCTCGTATCGCTGCCGGACGAGCCGCCATCCAGGCCAACGAGGACTACCTCGACGGCAAGGTCGATGACTACCGCGAGCGCAAGCAACACTCCGAGAAGTTGTCAACCGAGGAGTTCCTCCAACGACAGCTCGACTCGAACTTCCGCATCATGGAGCAGATTCGAGCTCGGGTGGCTGACACGGTTGACGACGAGGCAATCGCCCAAGCCCTCATGCCCTACTACCCCTACGGCTGCAAGCGGCCGGCCTTTCACGACGAGTACCTGCCGACGTTCAATCTCGACCACGTCACGCTGGTGGACTGCGCCCCACTCGGTGTGCAGCTGATCAACGAACGAGGCGTTGTCCATGAAGGGGTCGAGTACCCGCTCGATGTGCTCGTCTACGCCACGGGATTTCAGTGGATGGCCACCTCGACCTTCAACATGGTGGAAGGTCGAGAAGGCCGCACGCTGAGCGACAAGTGGTCAGAAGAAGGAACGAAGACCTTCCTCGGCGTGCACAGCCGGGGCTTCCCGAACCTGTTCATCATGACTGGGCCGCAGGGCGGTGGTGGCAGCTTCAACTTCACCGATGCCATCGAACAACACGCCAGACACATCACGTGGATGCTCACGCTGATGCGCGACAACGGTCACGCTGTTGTCGATGTGAACGAGGCTGACGAAGAGGCATACGTCGAGCACTGCGCCGAGGCCGACATCGCCACCGCCCCGCTGCGCGACTGCATCAGCTACTACAACGGCGAGGGCCAAGCCGCTCCGGGCAGCTTGGCCTATTACGGCGGCGGCAACTGGCACAAGTGGCGCAAGCGTGCGCAGGAGACACTCGAGCCGTTCGCCTTCGGCTAGCCAGCACTGCGGCTAGGTAGACGACCGGCCGTCGTACCTACTGAACGCCTGCGCTGCGGTTTCGGAGGTGACACCGGGTTCGTTGACCACGGCGGCGAGCCACGGCGGACGATTCTTCGCAACGACCGACAGCGGCACGTCGAGCGCCGACGAGGCCAACACCAAGTGCACGAAGTTCGTTGCGTAGTCAGAGGGCCGCACATCGTTCGAGAGTTCGAACAACGCGTAGGGGTCAGGCGACTCGCCGTTTGCATCCGCGGGAACAAACCACGTTCCCGAGGTCATGTCCTCACCGCCGCCATGCAGCCCCGGGCCATCGGCCAGCACGACACCCTGGACCAGGTCGGGACGAACGCCGGCGATCATCAGCCCGACATAGGCGCCGAGGCCGCGGCCCAGAATCGTCGCCGGGCCGATCTCAGCAAGGGCAACGTCGACATCACCGAGCAGCAGCTCACACGTGTAGCCACCGCCCTTAGGAACCGTGCTTTCGCCGTGTCCGGTGAAGTCGAGCCCGAAGACAGCTCCCGACCACGACGACCAAGGCTCTAACGGCAGAGCAGAAGACTCCCCGAGCCCGTGCAGCACCAGCAACGGCGTCCCGTCACCCGACATCAGCTCGTGAAGTGCCAAGGTGATCTTGTTGTGAGTGAGCTTGCGAATGCTCCCGACGCTTTGGTTCATTGGAGGAAGTCCAAGATCAGGCCCGAGATGTGATCGGGGCGTTCGATGTGTACGAAGTGGCCGACACCTTCGAGGGTGTGGAACTCGGTGTTGGGCGGGAACCAGCCCTCGACGTCGCCA
>CALJSB010000111.1 GCA_937976305.1 uncultured Acidimicrobiales bacterium | reverse complement strand
ATCGGAAGCTGCTCGACTGGCCCGAGGACATCAAAGAGTTGGCCGCCGACATGATGCCTGCGTGCTGAAGCAGATGGTGGCCCAAGCGCCAGAGGCCGACGCCAAGATCTTGACCGAGCGGCCCAATGTACGTGCGGCGCTCATCGACAACCTCCGGGTGAAACACCCGACTGCCTCGAAGGCCGCGGCCCAAGACTTCGAGCTCTTCGCAGCACCGTGGGGCTTCGAGCTCGCCGACATCACTGCACCGGTGCACATTTGGCAGGGCGATGCCGACGTGAACGTGCCTCCGGCCCATGCCCGTCGGTATGCAGCCGAGATCCCGAACAACACCACCCACTTCAGCGACGACGACGGCCACTTGCTCATCTACGACTACAGCGCCGACGTGCTCAAGTCGGCGGTTGGGATGCTCTGACCTCAGCGGCGGTTCCGTCGGCCTCGCCATCACCGTTGGCGGTGGAGCTGGAGCTGGCGGTGGCCACCGTCTGCAAACGATTGAGCGTGGCCAAGCTCGAATCGGCACGCGGTTGGTGAGCCGACAGTTGTCCCATGTTGGTGAGGCGGAAGAGCCAAATCAGCGACGGCACAACAAGCAGAGCGGCGCCGACGAAGGCGATGATCAACCCCATCAGCGTTGCCCGGCCTGCGACAACGTCTTCGATCTCGACCTCGTCGACCAGAATCCACGGGTACTGCCCGACGCCCCAGCCGACCACGATCGCGACCACAGCGATGATGGCCGGAAGGCGCGCCGACCCCGGTCGGCCCTGACGAAGCAGCCACATGGCGAACAAGCCGCCGATGCCGCTCACGATGAGCAGCGGTGCGCCCGCCCGCTCGAGCCCGTCGGCCAACGTTGTTGCGTCGGTCTCGAGAACAAACACACCAATCAACGAAATGACACCGACCACCAAGCCGGTCCAGATGGCCCGCGTGGTGAACGCTGCCGCCAGTTCGGCTTCGCCATCGCGAGCAGAGTCGGCAGCGAGGAAGACCGCGGCCAGCCACGCACACGTACCGACGGCCAAGACGCCGCCGAGGATGGACGTTGGCCCCAACCACACGGTGAGCGGATCGACATCGGCGTTCAGGGGGACACGTCCTGATGCGATCGCCCCGGCGGCCGCTCCCATGAAGAACGGAGTGACGATCGACGAGAGTGCGAAGGCGATACCGAACACGCGAGCCTGGGCAAAGGTCGACGACGACTTTCGCAAGGCAAACGCAGCACCCCGCAGCGTGATGCCAACGGCAACGCCGATGAGAGGAACGAACAGCGCCGTCACAATGGCGGCAAACGCTTTGGGGAAGGCGGTCCAGAGGTACACAAGGATGAAGATCAACCAGACGTGATTGGCCTCCCACACGGGCCCGATGCTGCGGTCGATGCGCTTGCGGTCGTCCTTGCCGGCCTCCGCTCCCCCGGCGAGGGCATCCCAAAACCCCGAACCGAAATCGGCGCCGCCAGAGACGGCGTAGGCCACCACGGCGGCCCACAGGATCACAACAACAAGCGTGCTCACTGGGCGAGACTCATGACGGCACGAGCTCGCGATCCTTGAGATCGTCGTCGAGCGGCGGCGGGCCATACGGTGCAGGTGGGTCCTCGCCTCGGCGCCAACGTGCAGACATCGCCTTGGTCACGACAATCGATGCTGTCGCCAGGGCGCCGTAGAGAACGATGAGACCCACAAACAACCAGCCAATCCCCTGCCGTGGCGTCACGGCCTCCGTCACCCGCATCACCCCCTGGGCGATCCACGGCTGACGACCAACCTCGGTGGTCGTCCAACCGGCTTCGAGTGCGACCACGGAGGCGGGGCCGGCAAGCACAAGGGCTCGGATGAACCACACGTTCTCGGGCAGGTGGCCTCGGCGCCAGCGAGTGAATGCGCCCCATGTGATGAGGGCCAAGAGCGAGAAGCCGATGCCGATCATGATCTGAAACGCGACGTGTACGACGTTGGCCGGCGGGCGCTCGTCTTCTGGCACTTCTTCGAGCCCGAGCACCTCGTGGTCGGCGCTGAAGCCCTGCAGCAGCGACGTGCCATTCGGGATCTCGATGGCGTAGCGAACCTCGCCGTCGATCAACAAGCCACCAATCGTGCTCGGCGCTCCCGTGGTCGTCTCGGTCAGCAGCTCCATGGCCGCAAACTTCGTGGGCTGGGCCTCGCCCAGGTGCCGGGCAGCGAGATCGCCGGTGAAGATCTGGATAGGCACCGCAACCGCGGCAACCGTGAACCCAATCGACATGCCCATGCGGTGCAGACGGTCCTGTCGGCCTCGCAACCACCCAACGGCATACACCGACGCCACGAGGAAGCCGGTGACGAGGTAGGTGGCTGGAAGCATGTGAGAGAACTGCGTGAGCACCGCTGAGTTGAACATCGCGGCCCACGGGTCGACGTCGGTGACCTCACCAGTGGCCAGGTAGGTCTCGATGTCGAAACCGGCCGGCTCGTTCATCCAAGCGTTGACCGCCAAGATGAAAAACGTGCCGAAGATCCCCGAGATCGCGATCGGTAACAGCGTGGCCATGTGGACCTTGGCCGAGAGTCCTCGCCAGCCGTAGAGATAGACACCCAGAAAGATCGCCTCGAGGAAGAAGAAGATGCCCTCGAGCGCGAACGCAAGGCCGATGACATCACCAAACGTACCCATGAATCCGGGCCACAGCAGCCCCATTTCGAAGCTCAGAACGGTGCCGGACACAGCGCCGATAGCGAAGAGAACGGCTGCGACTTTGCCCCAACGACGGGCCAACGTGAGCGCATCGAGATCGTCGTGTTTGATACCGCGACGATGGGCGAGATAGATCAAGGCGGGGAAGGCCACACCGAAGCACGACAGGATGATGTGGTACCCGAGAGAGAAGGCCATCAAGTAGCGGGCGAAGATGAGGTTGCCCTCGTTCACCGCAGCTTCGGTCGCCAACACTGGCAGTTCTGTCACGGGATCAGCTCCTCGTGTCAAAGCTAGTCGGGCCAGCGTGTGGGGTGGGCCGGTCAGTGGTCACGGCCGGGCGTCACCAACAGCCGTCACACGCGATGACGCAACCCGGCAAGCCCGAGGGCGACTGCAGCACATCCGCCGGCGAACGCCAAGGAGGCACGCGACGCGAGCGTGATCGCCTTGCCGATGTCGGCGGGAGCCGCAGGAGGCCCATCGCCGAGCGATCCCCGAACCTCAACCACGCCGCCGTAGTCGTTCGCTCCACCGAGCGTGATGCCGAGCGCTCCTGCCATGGCCGCTTCGACCTGACCACCGTTTGGAGAGGGGTGATCGGCACCATCACGACGCACAATCGACCACACCTCAGCGGTTGGCGTCGGCGCCACGACGGCGATGGCGGCAGCCGTCAGCCGAGCTGGAACCCAATTGAGCAGATCGTCCATCCTCGCAGACGCCCACCCAAACTCCTGGTAGCGCTCGTTGCGATGCCCGACCATGGCGTCGAGGGTGTTGACCACTCGGTGCATCAGCATCAGCGGCGAGCCGCCGATCGCCCCCCAGAAGAGCGTTGCCGTCACTGCATCGACGGTGTTCTCGGCAACCGACTCGATCACCGCTCGGGCGATCTCTGACGCATCGAGGTTCGACGGATCTCGCCCAACGAGCGACGGCAACAAGGCTCGGGCGGTGTCGATGTCGTTGGCCTCCAAGGCCTCGCCAACCTCGGACCCCGCCTGCAGCAGCATCGAGCCGCCAGAGCACACGGCAGCGGTCAGCGTCGATGACACCAGAGGCCCGATCGCCCGGTCGAGGGTGGCGCCAAGAGCAAAGGCAGAACCACCAGCGATCACAACATGGGCCATGCCGGCCCGCCGGTCAGCTCGGTAGGTCAGCTTCTCGAGAGCAATGAGCCCGTTGCCGACGGCGATGAGCGGGTGCACGGCATCTGGCGGTTCACCCAGCCAACGGTCAACGGCAAACCCGACAACCGTGCCCATCGAACGAGCCAGCCCCGACTGTGCGGCCAGGCCAGGCAACGTCAGAACCGGCATCGTCAGAACCGGCAACGTCAGGCCAGACACTGTCAGAGTCGGCACCGGGCAAACCGGCCCGAGCGCAACACGCCCCGAACAGCGGCTCGGTCGATCAACCGTGCGCCTCGGGGGTGAACTCGAAGGGTTCGAGCTCAGCCGGCACGTCACCGACTGCGCCCTCGCTCGCCCACTCAGCAAGCGCCTCGGTGCTGTGCACACCAAGCAGTCCCCCGAACCACCGCTTGGTCCGGCCGGACCGAACAACAACGACGTTCGATCGCTCGCACGGCCCGAGGCAGTCGGTGGTGTAGAGGCGGGTTCGTGGGTGCTCGGCGACCGCGACCCGAAGCGTTTCGACCTGTGCGTCGTGATCAACGTCGGGGTGCTTGTTCGTGCCACAGCAGCAGCCTCGGCACACAAGCAACGAAGCAGAGGTAGCTGGAAGCCGATGTGTGCCGGTCTCATCGGTGCCGGTCTCGTCAGTGCGGATCATGGCTGTGTCCATCGTGTGAGTGATCGTCGTGATCGTGGCTATGCCCATGACGGTGCTCTGCGGCGAGGTGTGAGTGCCCGACACCCACCGGTTGCCCGGCCTTCTCTTCCATCCCGGGGAATGGGGCCCGGTAGGCGCAGGTGTCGCAGTTGACCGTTGGTTGACCGCCAAGCGCCTCGTGATAGCGCTGCGTGATCACCTTCGTGAGCTGCGGGTCAGGACCGAAGTAGCCCGCATCGACCACCTTGACGCCTGTCCGTTGCGAGAACTCCTCGATTTCTTGACGGGCACGCTCGATGAGTTTGCCGTTGCAGAGAAACCAGAAGAACAGCGCGACGCGTTCGTGGCCAAGGCGATGAACGGCGTCGAGCGCTTCTGGGGTTCGGGGCCAGGTCATGCCCGTGAACCCGACTTCGAGAAAGCCGCTGTCGACCCACTCGGCGAGCATTCTTGCGGCCTTGGTGGCTTCGGCGTTTGCGTCCGGGTCGGACGTGCCGCGAGCGATGACGACGAGCGGCAGCCCCGCCCCGCCCGCATCGCGAAGATTGTTGGCACCGATCTCGACCATCTCTGGCAGCACGCCGAGAGGGGAGCCGAACAGAATGTCGATATCGGGGTGACGGAGCCTGGCTTCGAGCACGATTGCGGGTACGTCGCTCTTTGCGTGGCTGGCGCCCAGCAGCATCAGCGGCAACACAACGACACGACGACAGCCCCTCGACACCATCTCGTCGAGCACCTGACCAGCCGGAGGGTCGGTCATCTCGAGGAAGCCAACTTCGACAATAACGTCGGGGAAGGCCTCGGCGACCTGATAACCGATCTGATGCATCTGCGCCGCGCTGATCATGCACCTCGACCCGTGCCCCACGAGCAGGAGACCTTCGGCTGCTGTCTCGGGGCCTCGAGGCGGTCGCGCGACGGGCTTCGCCGTGAGCCGAAGCGGAATCGACACCTGCTGTTCAACGAGCATCGAGCATCTCCTGGCTGAACGATCGGATGGCCGCCGTGGCCGTCTCGGCATCGAGGTCGGTGGCCGACACACATGGACCAGCCATGGCCTCGGCAATGCGCGAGGCAAGACCGAGACGAGGCACGCTCGTCTCGCAGTCGAGCACGAGGACACCGACCTTCGCTCGACGAATCTCGTTGGCCACCTCGAGAGCATCGTCGACGGCATCGGCGGCACCGTTCGCGCGCCCGTCTGAGATCACGACAACGAACGGGGTGCGACCCTGGTCGCTGCGGCTTTGCGCCAAGGCAAGGGCCTCACGCAAGCCGGCGGCCAGCGGCGTTGTGCCGCCCGTGTCGAGCTGACTCAGTCGGTTTCTTGCCACCTCGACTGATCCGGTGGGAGCCAAGGCCACGTGAGCTCCCTCGCCGGCGAACGTCACGAGGGCGACATGATCCCGGCGTTCGTAGGCGTCGGCCAACAGACCGAATGCTGTGCCTGTCGCCAGCTCGGCCCGCTCTTGGGCGCCCATCGATCCGCTGGTGTCGACCACGAGGATCAGCAAGCTGCCCGATGGCCGTTCGCGGACGGCGTGGCGCAGATCGACCTCGTCGAGTTGGGCCGCGGCATCGGTCCCCCGCCGCTCGGCCAGTCGGCGAACGGTGGCGGCAACGGCGATGGGTCGGGCTGTCTCGGGTTCGTAGGGAACGTCTCGGACGAGGCGTCCGCTTGTCGACTCAGCCATCGATCGACGCCCGGCGACAGACGCAACCTTTGGCCGCATCGGGGTGACCGAACCAGACGGTGGTCGGCGATCATCACCAACCGCCATCGTGGGGCCGGACGAGGGTGTGTCTCCGCCGTCTGCATCGTCTGGGTCGGTATTCGAATCGGGTGTGATGGGTGGTCCGGCGCTGCTGTCGCCCTCTTGCTGCTGCTCGCCGCCATTGGGCGGTGGCTCATCCGGCGATTCGAGGGCATCGTCGATCGCGTCCGCGAGCTCATCGGGCGGCAGCATGGGCGGGTCAAAAGGATTGCGACGGCTCCGGTGGGCAAGCACGAGCGGAGCGACTCGGCGAAGATCTGATTCGTCAGCGACGGCACGACCGTGGAGTCCGGCGTGGGCCGCGGCGGCTCGGCACAACACAATGTCGGCCCGTAGACCCTCGGCTCCCACGGCGAGGGCCAGCCGGGAGGCAACCGCAATCAGATCGTCCGGAACCGCGGCGGGTGCTGCGTCGACAAGCGCCCGCTGAAGACGATCAGTCTCGGCGGTCACGGCCGGTGCTTCGGTGGTGGCGGCATCGAAGTCGAGCCGGCGCCGAACGGCTTCGGCCCGCTCGGTCGGATCAACGCTGGCCACGACTTGCACTGAGAGTCCGAATCGATCGAGCAGCTGCGGGCGCAGTTCGCCTTCCTCGGGGTTCATCGAACCGATCAGCACGAAACGAGCATCGTGCTGGTGCGACATGCCATCTCGCTCGACCCGATTGACCCCGGACACCGAAACGTCGAGCAACGTGTCGACCAGGTGATCGGCGAGCAGGTTGATCTCATCGACGTAGAGCACACCTTCGTTTGCTGCCGCCAGCAGACCGGGACTGAACCCCATGTCGTTGTCAACGAGCATCTTGGCCACATCGATGGTGCCGATCACCCGATCCTCGGTCGCCCCGAGGGGAAGATCGACAAAGCGGGCATCGGGCCCAAGCAGATCGGCCAAACCTCGAGCCAACGTGGTCTTGGCCGACCCCTTCTCCCCCCGCAACAACACACCACCAATCAGCGGGTCGACGGCGAGCAGCTGCAACGCCAACTTTGCGTCGTCCTGGCCGACGACGGCGGCGAACGGGAAGCGGACCTCGCTCATCGCGCTTCCTCCCATCCTTCCGCCTCGAGAATCGCCTGCTCGAGTGCGGCGCGGGCCTCATCGCTGGCGGCCCACATGTCGCGCTGATCGGCTTCGAGCAGTCGCTCGGCGATCGAGCGAAGAGCCCACGGGTTCGACTCTTCGAAGAACTTCCGCATGCCGGCGTCAGCCACGTAGGCCTCGGTGACCCGTTCGTACATCCAGTCTTCGACAACTCGTGCCGTGGCGTCGTAGCCGAAGAGGTAGTCGACCGTGGCGGCGAGCTCGAAGGCCCCCTTGTAACCGTGCTGTTGCATGGCCTGGATCCACTTCGGGTTGATCACCCGGCTGCGTACGACACGGGCCGCCTCTTCGGCGAGGGTCCGCACCTTGGGGTTGGCAGGGTCGGCGGAGTCGCCGAACCAGGCCTTTGGCTCGTTACCAGTGAGCGCTCGCACCGCAGCGACCATGCCGCCGTGATCTTGCAGGTAGTCGTCAGAGTCGAAGATGTCGTGCTCGCGATTGTCCTGGTTCTTCACCGCAACGTCGATCGCAGCAAACCGACGCCGCATGGCTTCAGGCTCTGACGTCCCGAATCGGTTTCGCCCGTAGGCGAAGCCCGACCACGCGAGGTAGACCTCGGCCAGATCGGCATCGCTGCGCCAGTTCTTCGATTCGAGGACGGGCAGGATTCCCGATCCGTAGCCACCTGGAGGTGGGCCATAGATGCGAGCGTCGGCATTGCCAGCAGCGGCGATGGGGTTCTGCTCGGCTGGCTCATCGAGCGTCGCCACCATCTCGACGGCTTCGTCGAGCAGAGCAATGACGTGCGGGAAGGCATCTCGGAAGAAGCCGGAGATCCGCAGCGTCACGTCGACTCGTGGCCGACCGAGCTCGGCGAGCGGAATCACTTCGAGCCCGGTGACCCGGCCGCTTTCGTCGTTCCAGGTCGGGCGCACACCGAGGAGCGCCAGCGCCTCTGCCGCATCGTCGCCGGTGGTGCGCATGGCGGCGGTGCCCCACAGCACGAGTCCGACGGTTGTCGGAGCCACGCCGGTTTCGTCGACGTGCTTCTCGATGAGCCGGTCGGCGAGTGCAGAACCAACATCCCAGGCCAGGGTCGATGGGATGGCCTTTGGATCGACCGAATAGAAGTTGCGGCCGGTCGGCAACACGTGCGCTCCACCGCGGCTCGGGGCACCACTGGGCCCTGCCGGCACATAGCGGCC
>CALJSB010000110.1 GCA_937976305.1 uncultured Acidimicrobiales bacterium | reverse complement strand
GCTCGGTTCGACTCTTGCGAACAAGCTATTGGGGGTACTGGGGCTCTTCGATCCCGAACTCACTGCTTGGGTTTTCTAAGGAGGCCAACACCATTTCTAGGACCTTCTACGTCACCGCCCCGAATTATCGGAATTGCTACGGCGTGACACCAGCGTGTCCGGTGTTGAGAGCCATCACGAGATCGATCGCCTCGCCACCACGGACTTCACCAATGACCAGTCGATCGGGCCGCATCCGAAGCGCGGTGCGCACCAGATCGCGCAAGGTGACGGCACCAACTCCCTCAGCATTGGCGACACGCGCCTCGAGCCGCACGATGTGATCGCCAGGAAGCTGCAACTCGGTGGTGTCTTCGACCACGACGACACGCTCGGCCTTCGGCAGTCGAGCACCGATCGCGTTGAGCAGCGTCGTCTTGCCCGCACCGGTGCCGCCGACAACAAGGATGGTCGCCCGTGCACTCACCAAATCGTCGAGAACCGCAACGCAGTCGTCGGGTCCGAACGCATCGAGGCCGATCTCGGCTTCACGAAATCGGCGAATCGTGATGACGGTGCCGTCAACCGCAACCGGGGCAGCAACAACGTTGACTCGGCTTCCGTCAGCGAGCCGGGCATCAACGATTGGGCTGGTGCGATCGACCCGAAGCGACAGCGGTTCGAGAACTCGGCCGGCCAAGACTTCGATCTCGGTGTTGTCGAGCACAACCGTCGTCTGTTCGAGGCGACCGCCGCGATCAAGCCACACCGGCCCCGGACCGTTGATCATGATCTCGGTGATCGACGGGTCATCGAAGAACTCAGCGATCGCACCGAGGCCAGCTGCCCGCTCTCTCGCTCGATCAACGACGCGCACAATCTGGGCCCCGTCAAGTAACGGCTGCGTTGCGCGGACACGGTCGATGAGGTCGCTTCGGGCGAGGTTTGGCTCGGCAGCAATCCAACCGACGAGCTGGTCAGCCAGCGCTGGTTGGGTACTCATAGCAACGCCTTCAGCGCCAGCAGCGATCGCGGGAGCCGAGCGCTCATCAGCCCGGCATCAACCACCCGAGCGACGGCCGGGTCCCACAAGAGCTCAACATCGATCGATGTACCGAAACATGCCGCAAGATCACGTGACCGAAGGGCGCGGCCTGGCTCCGTGATGAGCACGACCTCGTCCGGCGGCAGCAGGGGGCCAGCTGCTCGAACGGCGAGGTAACACGCTCGACTCACCAGCACGGCTGTATTCGATGCGCCGAGCACGGGTCGAGCGGGGTGCGCAGCGGTACCAACGTCAACGACAACCCGTCGTCCTTCGAGACCAAGCAACCGCGCCAACAGCTCGTACCGCTCTGTCTCACTCGGTGCGGGGCGAATTGCCACCTGCGGATCGATCCCGAGGGTGATGAGTGACAAGCGATCGTCGATCGCCACCTCGAGCCGACTCAGTGCGTCAGGAAGGGCGGTGTCGGCCCGAAACCAATCAAGAAGACCGGGCCCCTCGGCATTGACGCCAAAGAGCGCCGGTTGGTCGCCGCCCAGGTCGACCAGCAAGGTCGATTGAGAACGACTTGCCAGGCTGGCGGTCGCAGCAGCAACCACCGAACACCCAACGCCGCCCTTCGCGGCATAAAACGAAATCACCGAGCGCTCCCCTGTTAAAGCCCGCAAGGGCTTGTGACATGTGGGGGAAGGAGGGAGCGTGCTCCGGGCGGTCGATGCGGCGAGGCAGTGTGCGCCACCGGGATGTCAGCAGACGACGGCCGAAAACTCAGACTATGCCGGGCGTCGCCGATTTCAACTCCGGCGTTCCACGGCGCCTGCGCTGTGCTCTACGGCGCGAGCGCTGTGCGGTACGGCGGCACGATGTTCTGCTCGATCCAGTCTTCAGCATCACGGCGAGGAAGAGACAGGCTCACCGGACCCTTGCAGCTGATGCGATACATCAGCCGAGCATCGGCCGGATCGTTGATCGACTTCTTCGTCGGTGAGCGACGTGCAAGGTTGCAAAGTTGCTCCACACCGTGACATCGCCGCGAGTGTGCGCATGGTCATACCGGAACTCTGGAGCGAGGCAATGTTGTTCGAGCATGTCGAGAAACACCCGCGACTCATCAGGCGTCATGCCCTCGATCTGTGCCGGCGCCACCCGCTTGCCGCGGCTGGCCCACACGGGACTGTGCAGCGACTTCCGCCCGGTTCGCGGATTGACATAGACCAGCGGCATGAGGAAGCCAGGGTCTTCCTTACGAAGTCGGCGACGCACCTGCACGTGATCGAGATAGGCCCGCTCCGCTTCGGGGAGCGCGTCATAGGCGGCGGCAGTGTCGGTGTATGCGGTCTCACCGTTGAGCGGTAGCGCTTCACGACGCTCAGCAAGCAGCGCTGGCGAATCCGGGTGATAGAAGCCCGGCTCGCGAGGCGGATTGGTCACCCATGACACGCCATCGTCTCGCGTCAACGGCACGTGATCGACAAGAAACATGCTCGTGGACAGTGGCACCGGCTCGAACTCGATATCGGTATGCCAATGCTGACCACCACTCACCACCGGCGTAGCTGTTGGACCGCTGCCGATCAGATTGGTGACGTTGTAGACAGCGAGGCTTTCCGCTCCCGACAACGGAGAGACGACACCAGGAAAGGCCGCCGCAACCAGTGTCGACGTGCGCTCAAGCGAGCCCTTGATCTGCGGGTCGTCACCCCGGTAGCCATCGACGTTGCTTGGGTGGGGTATTGGTGCACCAAAGTGATTGGCGAGTCGTTCGAGGTCGACGACGGTCATCCCGCGTGCATCTTGACCAGGGAAGCAAACGACCTGCCACGCGTCGACGGCCGCAATCATCGCCGCGGCCTGATCAACATCGAGTGGGCCAGACAGATCGACGCCCAAGACGCGTCGTCCCATTTTGGTCTCGTTCACGAGTGGTTCAACCTCGACGGCCGATCCGAACGCCTCGCGAAGCTGCGTCAGCACCTGCGTCCCCATCACGCTGTGACGTTACGACCGATCTCTCCCAAGAGTGAGATTCGTTCGGTGTTGTGACCGTTGGCCGGGAGGTTGATCGTGAGCCCATCGATGCCTGTGTCCATGACGGCTTGGAGCCGCTCGCCAACGGTGTCGGGGTCGCCGAACACCAAGATCGCCTTTGCCATCGCGACGATCTCGTCCGGCCAGCCCTTCGCTGCGCCGAGCGCTTTCAGATCGGCCTCGGCCTCTTCCATTGTTGGCGCAACGAGGACCATCTGAAGTGACGTGACCTTGATCTCAGAGCAATCACGACCCAGTCGCTCGCAATGGCCGGCGAGGGCATCGAGCTTCCGTGGGATCTCTTCGATCGTTGCTCCGGCCAGGTTCGACTCGTTGGCGTACTGCGCCACCATTCGCAGCGTCTTCTTTTCGCCGCTGCCACCGATCATGATCGGGATGTCAGATACCGGTGCCGGCGAATTGACCGCATCGGCGACCTGGTAGTGCTTGCCATCGAGCGTGACGGGCTCGCCCTTCAACATCGGCAGGATGATCTGCAGGGCCTCTTCGAGCTTCTCGAACCGATCGGTGAACGTTCCGAACTCAAAACCGAGCGCATCGTGTTCGAGCTCGAACCAGCCAGCGCCGATACCGAGCGTGGCCCGGCCGCCCGACACATGATCGAGTGCCGTGATTGTCTTGGCCAAGAGCGACGGATGGCGATAGGTGTTGCCAGTAACGAGGGACGACAGACGAACCGAGCTTGTGTGTTGGGCCAGCGCCGAGAGCAGCGTGTAGCACTCGAACATGGGCTCGTGCGGGGCGCCGAGACCGGGCAGTTGGTAGAAGTGATCCATCACGAACACACGGTCGAACCCGGCAGCCTCTGCCGCCTTTGCCTGGTCAATCACGTTGGCGAAGACGTCAGCTTCGGCAATGCCAGGGAGGGTGAAGTTGGGGATTTGATAGCCGAGGCGAGTCATTGCGGGGTCCTCACGAAGAACGGGTAAATCTGACACTTTCGAATCAGAGTGTCAGGACTGACAAAGCTGACATATTTGCTCAAATGTGTCAACCTGTCGCGGTGGCCGACGCGAGATCTGTTGACAAGACACCGGCCGGCGGCACCGACGCAACGGAGCTGTCGCGAGCTGACGGCCGACGAGAAGACATCCGGCGAGCCGCTGTGCAGCAGTTCATGGCGCAGGGTTTTCGCGCCACCTCAATGGCCAACATCGCGGCTGCCGCTGGTGTCTCTCGACCAGCCCTCTACCAGTACTTCTCCGACAAGGACGACATCTTCGCCGCCGCATTCGCCAAGGTGTTCGAAGAGCGAGTCGATGCTGCGCTGGAGGTACTCGACACCGCCAGCGGCATTCGGGAGGCGCTCGACGGGATGCTGCAACGCTACGAGGGCGATCTGTGGGATCTCATGTGGTCATCACCACATCATGTCGAACTTCTCGAAGCCAAGAGCGCCGTTGTGCTGCAAGCCATCACCGTCGAGCTCGACCGGCTGTGGTCAGCAACTGCGGCCTACCTCGAAGCGCAGGTGCCCGGCAGGGGCAAGCGTCGAACAGAGCTTCGGACCGACTGGCTCGACATGCTGCGGTGGTCGCCACGCGGACTGAAGATCGACGAACCGAGCGTCGACGCCTACCGCCGACGCCTGCAAGCGCTCGCCCGAAGCCTGGCCGCCGAGATCACCACCGAACTGGAGTCTGGTACCGACTGAAACGCCGGCACGAGACTCCAGAACGGGTGGCGGGTGGCGGGTGGCGGATACCGGGTCAGGGCGTCATGAAGCCGAGATCTCGGTTGGCGAATTTGGCGAGGTCGGGGAAGGCGCCGTCGATCTGGCGCTCGTCGAGGCCCATCCATCGAGCGAGGGTCGCTCCGTACTGCGTCACTGACGTTGTGGGGATGAGTCGACCACCGAAGTTGCTGGTGCGGTCCGACGCCTCGTCCGGATTGTTGGTGGTCGACAGGTTGGGATACGTGCCGTATCGACCGGGTGACACGGCGCCACCCCATACAAAGGCGTGCCCACCCCAACCGTGGTCGGTGCCATCGCCGTTGCTGGTCAGGGTGCGACCGAAGTCCGAGGTCGTGAAGGTCGTGACGGAATCGCTCACGCCCATGGCATCGAGACTTGCCTGAAACGCACCGACCGCTCTGTTGAACTCGTCGAGCAAGACAGGGAATCGTTCGGCCTGACCGCCGTGGGTATCCCACCCGCCCATCCCGACGAAGAACACCTGCCGTTCCATGCCGAGCTGTTCACGGTTCGCTATCAGTTGCGCCACCGTGCGGAGCCGCCCGCCGAGCTCGCGAGGATTGGTTGCCTCCATGCCCACCTCGGTTTCGTTCGTCACCGCCTGCAACGCTTCGGTCGCCGCAATCGACGATTGCATCGTCGCCGACGCAGCTCTGAGCAGCGGGTTCGTCGCCGCGGCACTCGATGCGAGTGACCTGGCCATCACCTGCTCGAGTCCTTCCGAGGACGGAATCCACGAACGCAAGCTGGCGTCGTAACCAACGAGCCGCTCGACCTGCACCGTTGACGACAGCCGGGAGTAGCTCGAATCGAGCGACGCCAGGAAGGGCACCGATCCGCTGATCGAGAAGGCCGACGAAAGCTGTGAGCCCTGACCAACAGCGCTCGTGATCGAACCGCCCCAGCCTTCGTTCACGGCGACGAGACGTCGGCCGGTCTGCCAGAGCTTCTGCTGAGCGTTGTGGGCAAACAGCAGCTGCGGCAACTCTGCTTGGGCGACGACGTCGGCGTTGGTCGTCGGTCGGCTGAGCGGCCCGACGTTCATGACCGTTGCGAGTCGTCCCGACTCGGCGATCGAGGCCAACTCGCCAAGTCCGGGATGCAGGCCGAAGGCGCCGTCGCCAATCCCGAGCAGGCTTCCCGCATCGATGGCAAACGAGCCCTTGGTCGCCGAGTAGGTGGCGTGGCCCTGGTTCGCCTCGCGGTGATCACGAGGCACGAACATGTTGAACGAATCAGCCCCACCAAAAAGGAAGATGCACACGAGGCTGCGAGGCCCAGTGGTCGCTTGAGCGCTGGCTGGCGACAGCGAGCCAACGGGCAGCCCGGCCATGGTCACGCCAGCGGCGGCGCCCAAGCCCTTGAGAACGGTGCGTCGCTTGGCCGTTGACCCAGCCAGCGATGCGGTGGGTTGAGACGCTGCGATCAATCGAGACATGTAGATCCCCTAGGCCTGGACGAGGTGCAGTGGTGAACCGACAAGGGCATAGACCGCATCGACGGTGCGAGCGAGGCGGCCGTCTTCGTCACTCGGGAAGGTTTCGAGGTGCGAGATCAGCGCCGCCCCGAGCTCGGCCGGAAGCGTGCTGGCTAACAGAAGCTCATCGAGGTGGGCGACCAAAGCAACTGGATCGGCTGCCATCGCCACTTCGTCTGCGAGGTTGATACGGGAAATGGTCGGACGGTCGGTCGTGAGGTGGTGATGACCCTGAACCTGCGCAAACAACATGTTGTTCGTGGAGGCGACGTTGATCTCCGAGAGGATCGATCGCTCAGGAGCGACGAGCTCACTCCCCGGTGAGAGTGGACTGTCAGGAAGGTAGAAGTTGAAGACGGAGGGCGACCGCATGACGCCCATGCCGAGCACCTGCTCGAGCTGGTCGACGGGGCGGGCGTAGGGCCGATAGCCGGTGGTCGCTTCGGGCCCTTCGGCCACGTCGAAGGCTCGCCACAACTGCGTCAGCCGAAGCGTTGGCTCCTTGAACTTGCCAAACTGCTGGGGTAGGGCCCCGTGACCGAGCCGGGCTTCGGCGTCGAGCACAACGGCCTTGGCCACAGCGGCGAGACTGCCCCGCACTCCCGTCCCGTCGTCGTTGAACGCTGACGCCACACGTCCGACATAGGCCGGCGTCGGGTTGCTGGTGACCAACCGTTGGATGAGCAGGCGGGCCAAAAACGGCCCGACGTTTGGATGGTTGAAGAGATTGTCGAGCGCCACGGACATGTCAGCCCGGGTGGTGGCCCCTGCGCTCGTCGAAACCCCTCCAAGAAGCTCCTTGGCCGCGGGCTCGTGATACTCCTCCCACGGCACCATGTCGATGCGCTTGTCGTATGGCGTTTGGCCACCCGAGAACCACTCATCGGCATCGCCGAAGTTCCACCCCGTCCACACTCTGGCGAACTCTTCGACGGTGCGCTGCTCATAGGCCGGTACTGGTTCGCCGTTCTCGACGACAACTCGACCATCGGCCGTGAGTTCATGGAGCCCAATGGTGAAGAGCTGCATGAGCTCTCGAGCGAAGTTTTCGTCGGGTCGGATGTTGCGGGTCGGGTCAGCTCGCTCGTTGCGCACCATCGACAAGTAGATGCCCATCACGGGATGCACCGTGATCTGTTCGAGCAGGTCGCGAAAGTTGCCGGTCGCCCCGATCGCTAACAGGTCGTAGAAGTTGCACATCGCGTACTGGGCGTTGCTGAGCGTGTAATCACGATCCGACACGACAAAGATCTGGCTCCACGCGAAGGCCAGCCGTTGCCGGAACTGGTCCTGACCTTCCATTGCGTTGGTCCACCAGATGTAGTGCCGGGTCGTCCCGAGGCTGCCGTTGCTGTTGGCCACGACGTAAGGCTCGGTAAGCGATGGCTCGACGGCGAGCTGCTGATCGACCCACTCCTCATACGAGCCAAGACCCACGAGCGCATCAATGTCAGCCTTCGAGGCGCCAAACGATGTCTGATTGAGAAACCGGACGGCGTCGGTTCTGTTTGCTGGACCCACGGGCGCGGGCGGCAGCTCGACAGCGGGCGCATCGTCGATCGATGTCGAGCTGCTGGGAGGTTGCGACGAACCCGACGGGGCCGGGCCGGCGGAACCGGCCGACACCGGATCGGTCTCATCGCAGGCCGTAAAGCAGCCCGAGGCAATCCCACCGCCGGCGAGCAAGAGACGACGCGACAGTCGCCGGGCCGAGCGCGAGGCCTGCTCGTCTTCATTGTGTTGGCGCTTGGTCTTCACGTGAGTAACACGCAACGAGCGTGCGATTGGGGGGACAACGTTCTGAACTGACCGTCGAAACAGGGCCCGGTCTACGATCACCTCGTGACGGGCACAGCGATCGACCGCAACGAACAACATCCGGGCTATTGGCCCTCTGCCTGGCCGGTGGAGTGTGGCGGCAACCGTCGTCAGAAGGCCGGGGCCGGCGGCCTTCACGCCGCGCAAGGCACCGCCGAGGTGACGACGTCGAAGAACCGCCTCTGGAACGTGATGGCGATCGAGCGCGACCCGGGGCAGTGGTACGTCGGCGGCACGCTCGCTGCGTTCAGTGGCCCTCCGCCCCACGGCTGGGTGCAACGCATCGACCCAACCTCACTCGAGTCGTTGGCCCAGTCGCCAAAGCTTCCCTGCGGCGAGCATGTCTGGTGCGGGGCCATCCTCGCCCATGCCAACGGTTCGATTCACTCAGTCAACGGCAGCTATATCCATCGGCTGCACCCGCAGGACCTCTCGGTACTGGCCGAGCGACGGTTGCCGGCTGACCGAGCCCACAACGGCGTGTTGGCGCTGTCCGACGGCACGCTGATCACCAAGGATCTGCGGCTCGAGGGCCAGGGCGGCACCACCATCACCCGACTCCATCCCGACACACTCGAAATCGTCGAGAAGCCTCTCGTGTTGCCCGAGGGGTCGATGGGACGTATCGCCGCCGACATCGTCGACGGCCGTGAGTACGTCTACGTACCCGGCATCGAACACCTCTTTCGGCTCTCGCTGGACAGCTCGACCTTGGTGCTCGACGACTGGAAGGCGCACTACCGAGATGAGGGCGGCCCCTGGGGGCTCGCCTGGGATGCCTGCGTGTCAGACGGTTCGGTGTGGCTCATGGATTGTGGCGACGTCGAGTCGGTCCGCATGATCCACAACACGCTGCCCAACGGTCGGTGGGATGAAGCCCCTGGGGCATCGATCTCGTGGCGACGACCGGCGCCATGGCCGGGTGCGCAACGCCTCATCCGAGTGTCGATCGACGACCCGACAAACTTCGAAGTGATCGAGCCTTTCGGCGTTCCCGGCGGCGGCATCATCGCTCCCCCGGTGCACGTGCCCGAACAATCGATGGCGATCGCGTGGGACTCAGTCAACGGCGGCTTGGCCGGCGTGTCGACCGCCGGACCGCTCGAGGTGGCTTGGCAACTCGACGTGCGGCCGTCGATGCAACCCGTGGTGTTTCCCGAGACCGGCGAACTCGCGATCAACGACTTCACCGACGCCGGGTCTGACGATGTGATCATCGTCGACATCACAACGGGCGAGCTGATCGACCGAGTCGAAACAGGGTCGCGGATCGCCAACGGCATGTTCCTCAGCGCCGGCGGCGACCGCGACCTCTGGTACTGCACCACCACCGTGCTGGCCCGCATCGTCTGGCGCTGACGACCACCCTCCTCCTCACCGACCACCACCCTCAGTCGAGGTTGTTGAAGGGCTCGGCGTAGCGAAACTGTCCGGTGATGCTGGCGTCCCACGTGGTCAAGGGACGGGCTTGGAAGAACACACCCCAGGCCTCTTCCGGTGGATCGATACCCAATTCAGACGAGGCCACAAACCCAAAACGCGAGTAGTAGTCGGGACTGCCGAGCAGCGCGACCAGCGGCTCGCCGAGCGCATCGGCTGCGCCGATCATGGCGTGCATGAGGGCAGAGCCCAGGCCATCGCGCTGCAGGTCGGGACTGATGCCAATCGGGCCGAGGCCAACGCAAGGCACCTCGCCGACATGACCCCTCGTGCACACGTTGTGGCCGACGACCGCTCCCTCACGCTCGGCCACAAGCGACAGTTCGGGGATCCAGCCGGCGCAGGATCGAAGCTCATCGAGCAAGCGAGCCTCGACCGGCTCGGCCTCGCTTTGCTTGAAGGCCGCAGCCTGGATCTCGCGAACCGTCGCAATGTCGCCTGGCTGCTCTCTACGAATGATGGTCATCGCCACGAAACCTAGTGCCCGCTATCAGCTCACATCCCCACAATTTCTTGCTTCTGGAGTCTCCAGGCGGCGTTTTGGTCGGCTGGAGACTCCAGAACGGGGTTAGCCTCGGGGGTGGAGGTGTATGAGTACCTGGTGGGCTCCCCCGCCTTCAAAGCGGGTGTGCGGTGTGATCCATCGCAGGCGGGTTCGATTCCCGTCCACCTCCGCCAAACCGGAGCCCACCACAGCCTCTTCGAGCCGCCCCCATCGCTCGATCCAAC
>CALJSB010000109.1 GCA_937976305.1 uncultured Acidimicrobiales bacterium | reverse complement strand
TCGATGCCATCGCGATCGAAGTCCTCGATGGGTCCGGTCGCCGACAGCGCTCCGATCAACGCATCGTCGAACGAGCGAATCGGCGCAGCCAGCGAACGAAGCCCGTCGCTTACTTCACCGATCTCCTCGGCGATGCCTGTCGCCGCGATCGCATCGAGTTCATCGAGAAGTTGTGTTGGCTCGACGATCGAAGAAGGTGTGAGGGCGGCGAGGGGCTCGGCCAGCAATCGGGCCCGAAGCCCTGGTTCGCCAAACGCAAGAATGCACTTACCGGTTGCCGTGCAGTGCAGCGGCAATCGAGCGGCTACCGACGACGGCACTTCGCTCGACCGAGCACCGACGAGCCGCTCGACGTACATCACGTCGCCGTCGTCGAGCACGGCGAGGTGGACGGTTTGATTGGTGGCACGAGAGAGGTCTTCGAGAAAGGGCAGGGCGGCATCGCGAAGGTGGCGTCGGCCGGGCACTCGACTGCCGAGCTCGAACATCTTGGTGCCGAGGCGATAGCCGTCACCGGCTCGCTCGACCAGCCCAACAGCCAGCAACTCGTTGGCCGTCCGGTGAACGGTGGTCTTCGCCAGGCCCGTGCGTCGGCTCATCTCGGAGACGCCTGCGACGCCTGCTTCGGCCAACGTCTCGAGCAGCACCGCCACCTTCATCACCACGCTGAGGTCGGCTGAACTCGTTGGCGCTGCGCTGGTCACGAGACCGAACACTAATCGTGGGTCGCGAGCGGCGCGAAACGGTTGTTCCACTCAGCGGAACGTTTGGGTTGAGTTTCCAGCCCAACTCAGAGGAAGATGGACCTCGTCGTCGAGTGTCGAGGAGCCGTGTCATGAGTGGTCCCCAACTAGACAAGTCGCTGTGGGGAGGCGCTGAACTCTTCGACCGAATGTTGGCTGACGTGCGGGCTCGCCGAACCGAGTTCGAAGACCAGCACTACGTCAGCAAAGACATCATCGAGCAGTGGAAAGAACTCGGCATCTACCGGGCGTTTGTCCCGAAGGAGTTCGGCGGCGATGAGCGGTCGCCAACCGAGTTTCTTCTCGCCATCGAAGAGATCGCAGCCGCCGACGGGTCGGCCGGTTGGGTCGCCAGCTTCGGATTCTGTGAGGCCTACTTCGCCGGGCTGCCGCTCGACACCATTCACGAAACGTGGCAGGACCCGGACGCGGTCTTTGCCGGAGCGATGTTTCCGCTTCAGTCGGCCAAGGTGGTCGACGGCAGGTACGTGCTCAACGGTCGGTGGAAGTGGGCGAGCGGCTGCATGGGCGCCGATCGCATCGGCGTGGGCATCATGCCGGACGAAGAAGGTGCGCTTCCTCGCATGGCTGTGCTTCCGGCCAGCCAGGTGACGATCCACACCGACTCGTGGGACACCCACGGCATGGCGGGCAGCGGCAGCTTCGACGTGAGCGTCGACAACGTCACCGTCGATCCTGATTGGACCTTCGTGCGTGGCGGTCCGAAGAACCTGCACACGCCGTTCTTCCAGTATCCGACGATCACGATCGCCGCCCAGGTGCTAGCCGTGTGTTCGATCGGCGTGGCTCGAACCGCCCTCGAACTGATCAAAGAGCTCGACGCATCTGGCCACCGCTCTCGAACTGGAGCCCCGAGCATGGGCGATCGCGATCACAGCCAGATCACGATGGCGAAAGCCGAGGCCCGTCTGCGTTCGGCCCGGCTGTTCTTCTACGACGCCATCGACGTGGCTTGGGAGCGCCTTCTCGGGGGCGACGAACTCACCACCGAAGATCGCAACATGTTGCGCCTTTCGTGCACCCACATCACCCGGGAAGCTGCCGCTGCAACTCGGCTGGCCTACGAGATCGGTGGCATGGAGTCGGCAGAGAATCACGGCCACCTGTCCCGGTGCTGGAGAGACGTGCACCTGCCAACACAGCACGCCTTCATGGGAGAGCAGACCTACAAGAACGCCGGCGCTGTGCTCTTTGGGCGTGAGCCCGACAAAGGGTTTCTGTAGATGACTGCGGTTGACGAAACCGCCAAGCCAAACCCGAAGTACTCCGAGGGTCGCACCAGCTGGAAGTCGTGGCCCGACTACGACGCCGCAACCGAGGGTCTGCGTAACTACTGGTACCCGGTCGAGTGGTCGTCACAGGTGAAGCGCAAGCCCACGGGCGTGAAGGTGTGCGGCGAAAACGTCGTGCTGCAACGTGACGAGTTGGGCAAGGTGCATGCGCTGCACGATCGGTGTCCTCATCGAGGCGTGCCGCTGTCGCTTGGCACCGAGGAGTTCCCGAGCACGATCAGCTGCGTCTACCACGGTTGGACGTTCAACCTCCACGACGGTGAGCTCGTTGCCGTGATTACGGACGGCCCCGATTCGCCCATGTGCGGCAAGGTGGCCGTCGAGACCTACCCCTGCGAAGAGGCCGTTGGTTTGGTATGGGTGTTCATCGGCGACCGCGAACCCCATCCGCTCACCGAGCAGCTTCCCGAAGAACTCGTCGACCCGCCCGAGTACGCCGTGGGTGGCCGCATCGAAGATCGCGATGGCGATTGGCGGCTTTACGCCGAGAACGGGTTCGACGAGGGGCACGCCAAGTATCTGCACCGGACCAGTTGGTGGCGCATTCTCAAGGTGATGCCGACGTGGAACAAGATCCACATCGAACGCCACGGTCGCTGGATCTATCGGATCGAAGACGAGCGCTATTGGGAGGCCGACTTCCCTGGCCTCGGCGTGTGGTCGAACCACCGCTGGTGGAAGATCAAGCCGAAGCAGACGCAGGGCAAGTTCCTCGGCAACACCGGCGGGGCGAAGAAGAACGACCCCTACATCGCGTCGCAGAACTACCCGGGGTTCGTGTCGCTGTCGGTGCCCGGCGTGTTGCGGGTCGCCTACCCGCAGTTCATTCACTACGAGTTCTACGTGCCCATCGAAGAGGGGCGAACGAAGTACGTCGGGGTGATGGTGCAGTTCAAGACGGGGCTGGCCAAGGCCGGGTTCTACGCCAAGTATCTCGGCGGCATCCGATGGCTCTTCCACGGCAACTTCTCGGGCCAAGACCACTGGATGGTCGAAAACACCAGCGCCCCGCCCGAACGCCTCTACCGTCCCGACATCTCGTTGATCGAGTGGCGCCGGCTCGTGGAAGGCGGCAATCCGTTCGGCTCTGACGAGACCGATGCCGATAAACCCGGTGCCGACGAGCAAGCTGTCACCCTGAAAGCAGCAAACAATGGTGGTTGAGATCAAGCCCGAGCCCGAGGGTCGCCTCGTCGACGCCGCCGGCCTCAGCTACAACGTGATCGAGATGGGGGAGGGCCGACCCACGATCTTCCTGCACGGCGGCGGCCCCGGTTGCACGGCATGGACCGACTTCGGTCCGGTGGCCCCGATGTTCGCCGAGGACCGCAAGTGCTATCTCGTCGATCTGTTGCAATACGGCAAGTCGGAGAAGTGCCTCATCACGGGTCCGATGTTCGACTTTCACGCCCGCACCGTCAACGACCTGATGGACAGCCTCGGCATCGAGCGGGCCGACATCGTGTCCAACAGCTGGGGCGGCACCATCGCCCTCAACTTGGCCGCCAACTTCCCAGAACGCTGTCGCTCACTCGTCATCACCGGCTCGATGCCCGTGTTCTACGGCCCGCTTGCTCCGCTGCCGGAAGACGGTCGCCGAGGTCGCAAGGCTCGCAACGTCTACTTCGGCGGCGAAGGCCCGACGTGGGAAAAGATGAAGGACTTGATGGATGAGCTCGAGTTCTACGACCGCGATGCGATTCCCGATGCCACCGTCACTGCTCGCTACGAAAACTCGATCAATCCCGAAGAGATGGAGCTCGCCGCCCGCTCGGACAGCCCTCGAGGCGAATGGCAGGACATGACCGAGGAGCTGGGTCGCATCAAGTGCCCGGTGCTGTTCGCGTGGGGAATGAACGATGCCTTCCTCACCCCTGACTATCCGCTGATGCTGGCCCGGATGATCGAACACGGCCAGCTCTACATCATGGACAAGGCCGCTCATCATCTGCAGGAGGAACGGCCCCAGCACTACTACTCGATGGTCAACGGGTTCTTGAACCAGTCCGATCGAGAGGGCATCAACACGTGGACGGGGTGACGCAATGAAGGCACTGCTTGCGATGGTTGGTGTGGCCAGCCTCACCGAAAGAGGTCGAGCGCTGCTGGTTGACCTGCTCACCAAAACCACGGGCACGTGGATCGGCACGCCCCCCGAGTCGAAGTGACGTTGCCCCGTGGCTGAGATTGTCTTTGGCGTTGGCGCGTCGCACACCACGCTCATGAACACCCAGTGGGCGGCGGTCGATCATCGCCCCGAAGCTCACGCCTTCCGCGATGCCCTGGGCACTGCTCGTGATGCCCTCGCCAACGCCGAGCCCGAGGTGTGCGTGATCGTTGGCTCGAACCACTTTCGCGGGTTCTGGCTCGACCTGATGCCGTCGTTCACGATGGGTGTCGACGTGGTCGAAGCCGTCGGCGAACACGGCACACCAAAGGGAGCGCTTCCGACTCGGCCCGACGTCGCCCAAGCAATCCACCGCGGCTTGCTCGACGCCGACTTCGACATTGCGATGTCGACCAACATGCTCGTCGATCACGGCATCAGCCACGCCGTGCAATACGTGGTGCCGGATGGCGTTCCGATCGTGCCGATCGTGGTCAACGTGTTCGGACCGCCCCTTCCGTCGCTGCGCCGTTGCCTGGCTCTTGGCGATGCCCTGCGTTCTACGCTTCAGGGTCTGGCCGGCGTTGAGCGAGTCGGCGTGATCGGCACCGGCGGGCTGTCACATGCCATCCCGTTCCCGGATTGGCGAGATGCCGAGGGCGACGCCGAAGAGTTCCTGGCTGAGTCGTTCCGTCATGGCCGTGGCAAGTGGGAGGACTACGAAGAGAAGCGCCGCCCGCTCATCGTCGGCGCACCGGCCCGCATCAACGACGGCTTCGACGGCGAGTTCTTGGCCCAACTCGGCGCCGGTTCCCTGGCCGACTTCGCAAGCCGCTACGACAACGAATCACTCGTGGCCGCTGCTGGCAACGGAGGCAACGAGGTGCGGGCCTGGCTGATCCTGGCTGCTGCCCTCGGCCATGCCCCCGGCACGACGCTCGCCTACGCCCCGATTCCCGAATGGCTGACCGGTATGGCCGTGGCCACGGTGCAACCGACTGCCGTCAACCCTCAACCGCAACCTGGAGTACCAACGTGACCATCTGGACTGACCTCACCGGCCTTGCCTTCTCGCTCGACTACGTCGATGCCGCTGGCGTACCCACCCGGGCCCTTGTTGCCGGGCCAGAAGACGGATCGGACGTGATCTTCCTGCACGGCACGAGTGGTCACCTTGAGGCGTTCAGCCGCAACTTCGTGCCCCACGTCGAGGCTGGGTTCCGCTGCCACGCCATCGACATGCTGGGCCACGGCTACACCGGCAAGCCCGACTACCACTACGAGATTGCCCGCTACGTCGAACACCTCGTCAACTACATG
>CALJSB010000108.1 GCA_937976305.1 uncultured Acidimicrobiales bacterium | reverse complement strand
TCGGCCTCAGCTGTAGTCGTCGTGGCAGCACTGGCTGCCTCAGTGCCTGCATCGGCGTCGGTGCCGCAGGCGGCGAGACCCAGAGCAAGGGCGACGGCAAGGGCGAGGTGGCGCGACTTCAAAGTCATAATGAGAATCATTATAAGTTAGCTGGACGTTCAAGAATGATCAGAACACGCATGATCAGTCAGATAACCCACTCCATGTTGCGGCAAAATCACGTGGAGTGGCGGTCGGGTTGATCACCCGTGCCCACCACTCACGTCGTCACATATGGCCGAGAATGAAGGTGTATGCCGTGTCGTGCGTCGTGACCGGCTCACCGTCTCCGCCCCTCACCGAGAGGGTTGAGAGACCAGCTTCTGCAGCCATCGCCTCGAACTGATCGATCTCGAACCAGTGCAACAGCCACGACCGCTCTGCGATCTCGTGGTCGTCGCCGAGCACGCGCTCGTAGCGCAACTGCGTGACCTGGTTGCGAGTGGATTCGTCTCGTTCGATGTCGACCACGGTGACCCTGACCGTGGCTCCGTCTCTCGCGACTTGTTCGGTGATCTTGCCGATGTCGGACTCGGCGGGGGCCTGCGGCTTGAACAACGGGATCAACGCCGAGCCCTCCGGGTGCAGGTGTTCGGCAATTCGGCTCAACGCACTCGTTGCGGCGGCGTCGTTGGGAAGAAGGTTGAACGTCGCCCCGGCGAGGAAGATGGATCGGAACTGCTTGCCCAGGCTCATTGATTGGAACGTGGCGTGGTGCAGCGTGACCTCGAGGTTGCGAGCGGCTGCATTCACCCGGAAACGATCGAGCATGTCTGCTGAAGAGTCGAGCCCCTCGACATCGAGACCTTGCTCCCGTAAGTCGAGCATCGGATCGCCGTCGCCGCACCCCAACTCGAGCGCCGGCTCGCCCGATCGTCCGATGAACTTCGCGTAGGGCGCAGGGTCGAACCGCTCGGCTCTGAGCGGCGCGTACAGCTCAGCAACGAGGCCGGTGTAGAAGTCTGCTGGTTCGATGTCGTCAGGAATGGCCCGAACTTAGCGAGTTCATCGGCGGCGCGCCGTCGGCTTGCGAGATCTAGGTGTCTGCGTACTTTTCGATGATCTCGGCCCAGGCCGGAATCTCATCGGGGCTGTTGATCGCCGTCTTCATGCCGGTGAGACTGGTCACCGGCACAACGACGCGAGACACACCGAGCGCGGCCAGCTTTGGGATGTCGTCGAGATCATCGGGAAGCGCAGCGGAGAACTCGATGGCATCGGGGTCGCGGCCGTGTTCCTCCGCGGTTCGTCGAGCAAGGTCGAACAGCTCGGCTGGAGCGCCTCGGGCTGGGAAGTAGCCGTCGCCGAGACGGCCGGCTCGCCTGGCGGCAATCTTGCTGTCGCCACCGACGATGATTGGCACCGATTCTTGTGCCGGTTGGGGGCGGCAGAACGTGTTGTCGAAGTTGATGAACTCCCCGTGGAAGGTCGGGCTCTCGGCGGTCCAGAGCTCGCGCATCGCGGCGACGTATTCGTCGGTTCGTGCCCCGCGGTCGTCGAACGAGGCGCCGATGGCATCGAACTCTTCTCGCATCCACCCAACCCCGATACCGAGCATCACCCGACCGCCTGATAGGTGATCGAGGGTGGCGACCTGCTTGGCCGTCACCACAGGACTGTGCTGGGGGAGGATCAGAACCGCGGTGCCGAACTTGATCGTCGAGGTGACGCCCGCCATGTACGACATCCAGATCAACGGATCAGGCAGATCGAGATCATCTTGCCCATCGGCCATCTTGCCGCTCGGGCTATACGGGTAGGGCGAGTCGTAGTTGGCTGGCACAACCGTGTGTTCGATCGTCCACGCCGATTCAAATCCGGCAGCCTCGCCCGCTTGCACGAGCTCGACCGCGGCGGCGGCGTGAACATACGGCCCGGTGTTGCAGTACCTCAGTCCGAACTTCATCTGGTTGCCTCCCGTCTGTTTGGCTGACGCTACGCGCCGAGCAACGGTCAGGCCAGCTCGTGTCGAGCGGGTCCGAGCCTGATGTCGAGACCTACCGGTCTCGGAAGAGAGCGTCGGCCAACGATTCGAATCGGTCGGGGGAGGGTGTGTGATCAGCAAGGACGACGTCGTCGAAGCCGAGTTCTGCGAGATGACGCGCTCGTTCGGCGGCCGCTTCGACACCGTCCGCGAGCTGCACGTTGGTGACGATGGCCCGTGGTCCTCCACGTGCTCGATAGCGGGCAAGGCCATCGGCCAGCGCGGCATCATCGGCGTGAGTTCCCGATGCAATCCAGGGTGCGTGTGCTGACGCGGCGCGTTCGATCCAGCCGCCCCGCCACCCAGCGAAGCCGATCGTGACGCGGGCCTTTGGAGGCCCGGGCGCCAGCTGTCGCCCATCGGACTCACCCGTGGTCAGGAACGACTGCAGCTCGGCGAGCTGGTGCTCAAACCGTTCAAAGCGGGTGTCGTAGTCGGCCTCAAAGAGGTCGAAGTCGGCAGCCGTTGAGCCCGGCCCAACGCCGAGCACGAGGCGGTCACCGATCTCGTTTGCCAGTGTCAGCACGCGGGACGCCACGTCGGGCATCGATCGAATCGGAAGCTGGAAAATGCCGGTCCCGAGGGTGACGTGTTGGGTCGCGGCTGCGGCGAGAGCAAGCGAGGTGAGCGGATCTGGCAACAGGAATCCTCGGCCGAGGGCGTCGAAGGTCCAGATCGAGGAGAATCCGGCGGCTTCGATCCTTGCGGCATTGCGAGCGATCGATCCCCCGCTGAGCGGTCCACCTTCGAGGTCGGCGAACGGCATGCCGAACCCGAATCGCGCCAGCTTGTTCTCCACGTCCGGATCCTCTCACGATTCGCAGCGCAGACGGAATGGGATCGCCGGATGCCTGTCTGCCAAGCTGGCGCCGAGTCAACCGAGATCGGGGAACCGCGTGAGCGAACAGAGCGAAGCTGCAATTCAGATCACCGTTGGTGACGACTACGTCGCCACCGTCGAGATTTGTCGCCCGCCCAACAACTTCTTTTCGATGGAGGTCATCGGCGGTGTGGCCGATGCGCTCGCCGAATGCGACGCGAACGATGCCGTGAGGGCCGCGGTGCTGTGCGCGCAGGGCAAGCACTTCTGCGCCGGCGCCGACTTCAGCACGCCCGGCGGCCGGTCGTACACAACCGAAGATCTCTACGGTGCAGCCGCTCGCATCTTCGATGCTGAGACGCCCACGGTCGGCGCCATCCAGGGAGCCGCGATCGGCGGCGGGCTTGGCCTCGCCCTCGCCACCGACTTCCGCTTCGCCGCCCCCGAAGCCCGCATGAGCGCCAACTTCGCCCGCCTTGGCTTTCATCACGGGTTCGGGCTGAGCGCCACGCTGCCACGGCTCGTTGGCCAGCAGGCTGCAGCCGATCTGTTGCTCACCGGTCGACGGGTGAAGGGTGATGAAGCTGTCGACCTCGGGCTAGCCGATCGTTTGGTGCCGCTCGATTCGCTGCGAGACGAAGCACACGCCTATGCACGAGAGATTGCGAAGTCAGCCCCGTTGGCTGTGCGGTCGATCCGCAAGACCTTGCGAGGCGATCTCGCCGATCAAGTGCGAGCGGCAACGGCCCACGAGGCGGTCGAGCAGGCGTGGCTGCAGAAGACCAACGACTTCGCCGAAGGCACCAAGGCCATGGGTGAACGTCGCGATCCCAACTTCACCGCCACCTGACACGCGGCCTCGCTAGCGGTCGGTGACCCGGGCGCCGGCGCTGGAATTTCGCTCGATGAGACCACTCTCACGATCTACGCTTCCCGCACCACCCGCCTGGCCGGAAAGGGCGCGCACATTGCCGCGGATTCCAGAAATCGATCCTGCACAGACAACGCCACGCGTGGCAGCCGTATTGAACGCCCAAGCCAACACATTCGGTGCGCCGCTACGCAATCATCTGCTCTACGCCCACAACGCCGATGTTTTTGCCGGCGCCCGAGGAATGTGGGCCGCTCTCGACAAGGCCGGCCGACTAGGGCCAGCCCTCAGTGCAATCGTCAATCGACGGGTTGCAGCCCAGGTTGGATGCGTCTTCTGACAAGACATCAACGCTGCGGTCGGCAGCGAACACGGCGTCAGCGTCGAACAGCTCGACACATTGGCGCACGACACGGTGGATCGAGTGCTGTTCGACGAGCGGACGCTCGCGGCGCTCGACTACGCCGACGCAATGACCGGCGCAACCGATGGCGACTTTGTCACCGACGAGGTGTTCGACGAGGTAAAGCGACACTTCGACACTGAAGAGATCGTCATTCTGACCGAGTTGATCGCTTGGGAGAACGCATCGGCTCGCTTCAACCGAGCGTTGGGGGTCGCCTCGCAGGAGCTCTGGGAAAGGACATGAAGCTCAGGGCCAGCCGATCGCGCTAACGGTCAATGACGCCTGCGAGTTCGAGAATCCGGTAGGGCGGGAGGTACTGCTCGTACACCTCGACGCCGAGGGCATCAGACACCGCGTTGGTCAGCGCTGCCGGTGCGCCGATCATGCCGCCCTCGCCCGTGCCGCGGGCGTCGTTCTCGCCATCGGTGAGCGTCTCCATGTGCTCGATGTCGATGTGCGGAATCTCCATCGCCGTCGGCACGAGGTAGTCCATGTAGGTCGTCGACAACAGGTTGGCCTGCTCGTCGTAGTGGTGTCGTTCGTAGAACACCGCGCCGACGCCTTGGGCCACGCCACCGCGGATCTGTCCGTCGACCACGCCCGGGTTGATGATGGGTCCGCAGTCTTCGACCACGAGATAGCGGGGAATCTCAACCAGGCCGGTTTCGAGATCGATGTCGACCCACGCGACGTGGGTGGCAACCGACCAGCCGCCGTTGCCGACACCGTCGTATTGCATCTGCTCGGTGAAGACTGGCCCCGAGGTTGTCCGCTTGTCGGTGGCGACCTTGGCGGCGACATCGGCATAGGTGATGCCCTTGGCCGGCACACCGGCAACGTGGATGTTGCCGTCGATGATCTCGATGTCGGAGGACGCCGCTTCGAGCATGTCTGCGGCGACGTCGGTGACCTGACGGCGTAGCTCGCGCGCCGTCATTCTCATGACACCGGCGCCCAACGGGCCGCCGCGGCTGCCGCCGGTGCCGAGAAAGCTGAACTGTGTGCGGTCGGTGTCGCCCCACACGATCTCGACGTCTTCCAGCGGCACACCGAACTCGTCGGCTGCCACCTGCTTGTAGGTCGTTTCGTGGCTCTGGCCGTGCGGGCTTTGTGAGGTGTACATCACGATGCGGCCATCGGCCTGAATCTCGGCCCGCCCGTCTTCGCTCAACAACATGTCTGATCCGGGCTGGGCCGAACTGAAGAAGTTCGGCGGCCCGGGAGCAGCCTCGTGATAGCTGGCAATGCCGAGGCCGAGTCGATGGCCCTTTGCTTCTGCCGCTGCTTTGTCCTCCTCGAGTTGGTCGAAGTCGATCATCTCGAGCGCCCGGTCGAAGGTTTTGGCGACCGACATCGTCTCGTCGATCGTTGGCCCGGTGATGAAGGCATCGGGCATTGATCCTTCGCGCATGACGTTCTTGGCTCGGAGATCAGCGGGTGTGATGTTGAGCTCTCGAGCAACGACGTCGAGCATCCGCTCGCGCAGCCAGGTCTCGTTGGCCCACGGGCCCCGATAGGGCACGACGCGGCCCTTGTTGGTGGCAACAATCTGGCCGTTGAGTTCGAACGCTTCGATGTTGTAGGGGCCCGGCATGTAGAGCTTCCACAACAGCGGAATGATGAGTGACGAGATGGGAAAGCCCGGGTAGGCGCCCTGGTCGAGAACGAAGTCGACCTTCATCCCGCGCAGCGTGCCGTCGCTGTCAACGGCCATCGAGATCGTGAACTGCTCCTCGCGAGCCTGCCCGCCGTCCATCAGGTTCTCGACGCGATCTTCGATCCACTGCACCGACTTGCCGAGCTTCTTGGCCGCGGCAGCAACGGCGACGTCTTCGCGAGTGATCGGCCCCTTCGAGCCGAAGGCGCCGCCGATGTCGCCCGCCTTCACGGTCGGGTAATCGGTGCTGGCGAGAAGACCCATGGCCATCTTGCCCTGGTGTTTGAGAAGCGACTTGTCCTTCTTGAGCTGAGAGACCTGGCCCGCGTTGTCCTGTGCTTTCAGGCTCTCCTTGTTCTTCGACAGGAAGTCTTTGGCTGCGGCCGTAAAGGCCTGACGGCGATCGGCGTTGCGAACGAACTTGCCAAAGTTTTTGATGCCGCCCTCGTCGGTGAGCATGGCGGCGAGCGCCCACTTCAGCGCATGGGGAGCCTGCGAGGTGTTGTGAATCTCGAGGTGACCGGTTGCCTTGTCGACCTTGACGACGGTGCCACGCGTCTCCATGGGCTGGTTCGTCTGCCGGGGGCACTCGAAGGTGCGAGTGATCACGTGATCGGCTCGGGAAAACACCTGATCGACAGGCCCAAAAGAGTCGCTCAGGTTGCCGAGCACGTTGCCGTCTGCCTTCTCCCACAGCTGTTCTCGATTGGGTTCGAGGGCTTGGTCGATCGTGCCAACGGGGGTGAGCTCGGTGTAGTCGATCTCGATCAGCTCGAGTGCGTCCTCGGCGACGTAGCGAGACTCCGCCACCACAAGGGCAACGAGGTCGCCGACGTGGCGAACCTTCTCGTCACTCATGCACTTGTAGAGGGGGGTGTAGACGCCGTCGGCCATGAACATCGGCAGAAACGGGTTGGTGATGGCGTTCAACTCAGCGCCGGTGAAGACCTTGTGGACCCCGGGCAGCCGGGCTGCTGCGGTGACGTTGATCGAGTTGATCGTGGCGTGTGGAAACGGGCTGCGTAAGAACGCAGCGTGCAGCACGCCCTCGGGCAACACGTCGGCGACGAACTCGCCCTTGCCGACGAGCAGACGGTCGTCCTCGACTCGCTGCACTCGTTGGCCCATGAAACCGAGGCCGGAGGTTTGGGTGTCCTTTGTGTCGGTCATGCCACACCGCCGGTTGCTTGGTCTCCGGTTGAGCCCAGGGCACTACTTCCGAGAAGGGTGACGGCGGTTTCGACGCCTTCGACGATCGAGGTGTAGCCGGTGCAGCGGCACAGGTTGCCGCTGAGCTCCTCGCGTATCTCTGCTTCTGTCGGGTTCGGATTATCCCGGAGCAGGGCGACCGTGCTCATGAGAAAACCCGGCGAGCAAAAGGCGCACTGGAAGCTCATGGCTTGCTTCATCGCCTCTTGAATCGGGTGCTTCGTTCCGTCGGGCTCGGCGAGGCCTTCGATGGTGGTGATCTCGGCGCCGTCGGCGTGCACGCCGAGCATGAGACATGCCCGAGACGGCTCACCGTCGACCAAGATCGTGCAGGCGCCGCACACCCCGTGCTCGCAACCGAGGTGGGTGCCGGTGAGGCCGACGTCTTCGCGAATCACGTCGGCCAGCGACCGCCGAGGTTCGATGTCGAGCGAGTGGGCCGTTTCGTTGATCGTCACGCTGATGGGCAGCGTCTGGCCGATCGGCGCATTGACAGATGGGAGGCTCATGCGGGGACTCCGATGGTGCTGGTGGCCTCGGCGAGACCTCGTCGGGTGAGCGTTGCCGCGATGTGTTTGCGGTAGGCGGCGGTGGCGTGAATGTCGTCGCTCGGATCGAGCGTGGCTTTGACGATGTCGGCTGCGGCGGCGAAGGCATCGGCCGTTGGTGGCTTGCCGATCAGAGATGCCTCGGCGTCTGCGACTCGCACCGCGGTGCCGGCAACGCCGAAGAAGGCGAGGGCGGCTGAGCTGATCGTGCCGCCCCCCGCGTCGATTGAGCAGGCCAGGCCGCACATTGCGTAGTCGCCGTGACGGCGGCTCACTTCGACGACGGCGGTTCCCGTCGTGGCGTTTGCTGCAGGGAAGTGCACGTGGGAGAGCAGTTCGTGTGGTGCGAGAGCCGTCGAGAAGAAGCCTTCGAAGAAGTCGGCCGCGGCCACCGTGCGAGCGCCGTCGGTTGAGGCGATCGTCATCGTTGCTTCGGTGGCCAGGCACACCGCCGGCATCTCGGCGGCGGCATCGGCGTGAGCGATGCTGCCGACGACCGTGCCTCGATTGCGAATGGCTCGATGCCCGACATGAGGAAGCGCGGCCGCCACGAGCGGAGCGTGTTGCTTGACCTCGGCGGATTTCTCGGCCTCGGCGTGTCGGACCATGGCGCCGATCGTGACGCCGTCGTTGACCGAGATTGCCTTCAGCTCGTCGATGGCGCTGATGTCGATCAAATGCTCGGGTTGGCCAAGCCGCAACGCCATCACGGGAAGCAGGCTCTGACCGCCGGCGAGCACCTTGGCGTCGTCGCCGTGTTTGGCCAACAGATCAAGCGCCTCGGCAACGGTCGCAGGCCGGTGGTAGTTGAAGGGTGGGTTCTTCATGCGGGCTCTCGTTGATTGATCGGGGGGCGGATCAGCGTCGGGTGATGCGGAACACAGGAATAGTCCGCTCGACCGAAGCTTGGTAGTCGGCAAAGCGGGGGAGTTGTTTGGTCATCACGGCGAACACTCGATCGCGCTCCTCACCCTCAGTCTCGGTGGCGAGAGCGTGGAAGTGCCGGCCAGGAAGATCAACGATCACCTCGGCGTGAGCCCGCAGGTTGAACGCCCAGTTCGGAGTCGTTGGGCTTCCTCCCGCCGAGGCCATGACGATCCACGCTTCGGGCTCATCTCCGTCGTGATCTGTCGCGTATGAGAGCGGACTCACGAGCTCGCGATCCGACTTGGCGCCGATCATCGTCAGCAGCATCGTCGGGTTCCCGTGAAACGGACTGCCTTCCGGAATGACGCCGTCGTTGGCTCGAAAGTCAGCGATCACACCGGCGTTGAACGCCAGTATCTCGTCATTGCTCATGCCCATCACCATGTGTGCGCTCCTCGTCTGCGATCGATCCGACGCTCACCCTAAGGCGGGCGCCCGGTATCGGCATCGCGCCGGTCGGTGGCCCTGTCAGTCCCGCCATTCCGTGGCGGCTGTTGCCCGACTACGCTGCTTCCAACTCGGGCAGCGTGGCCCATCCTTCATGTGAACACCAAGGGGGGTCATTGACCATGCGAGTCGGAATTCTGACCGGCGGCGGAGACGTACCGGGGTTGAACCCGTGCATCAAGGCTGCAGTCACACGAGTGATTGATGCCGGTGGCGAGATCGTCGGCATTCGACGCGGTTGGGGCGGCCTGGTCGCCTGCAACCCGGCGGAGCCTGCGTCGCTCGCAGCCAACACAATGAAGCTCGACAAACAAGTCGTCCGCAAGGTCGACCGTTCGGGCGGAACCTTCCTGCACACGTCCAGGACCAACCCTGGCAAGGTCGCCGGTAGCGACGTTCCCGACTTCTTGCGTGACCAGTTCGAGGGAGACGGCCCTCACGATCTGACGCCACACGTTCTCGAAGTGCTCGAGGCCCTCGGGATCGACGCGCTCCTGCCCATCGGCGGCGACGACACGCTGAGCTATGGCTTGCGGATGCACGACGAAGGCGTCCCCGTCATCGCCATCCCGAAGACGATGGACAACGACGTGCACGGCACCGATTACTGCATTGGCTTTTCGACTGCGGTGAGCCGAGGCGTGGAGTTCATCCACAATCTGCGAACCAGCACCGGCTCACACGAGCGCATTGCGGTGGTTGAGCTCTTCGGTCGGTATTCGGGCGAAACCTCGTTGATCACCGCCTATCTCGCCGGTGTCGATCGTGCCCTCATCTCAGAGGTGCCCTTCGACATCGACCGCCTGGCCGACATGGTGACCAAGGACAAGGCTGACAACCCGTCGAACTACGCGATGGTGACCGTGTCTGAGGGAGCAACGATCGACGGTGGCGAGCTGCACCTCACCGGCGAGGCCGACCCCTACGGACACCGCAAACTCGGAGGCATCGGCAAGACCATTGGCGAGTTGCTCAAGGAGCGAACGGGGGAGGGCATCGTCTTGCAAGAAGTCGCCTACCTCATGCGTTCCGGCCGGCCCGACAGCCTCGACTTGATGGTTGCCACCAACTACGCCGTGATGGCTGCCGATCTGGCCCTCGAGGGTTCATCGGGTCGAATGGTTGCGCTGCGGTCGGGTACGTACACCAACGTCCCGATCTCGGTGACCGGTGAGGGCGTCAAGCGCGTCGACACCGGCGAGTTGTACGACTCCATCGAGTACCGACCCAAGGTGCGTCACGTCGGCGGCAAGCCGATGTTCCTCTATTAGCAGAGCGGTAAGCGGCTTGAGCACCGTTCAGGCGACGAGCACCTCGCACCCCGTCCCTTCGAGCACTGCGTCAACCCGAGACTGATCGTCGGCACTCAGGGCCTCGTAGTGCTCTCGAAGCCACTGCAGGCACTTGCCCTGGTATTTGAACGGGCCCTGCCGGTAGTTGGCATTTGATCCATCCGGCGAGGTGATCTCGCACACGACCTCGTCGGCGCCGGACATCAACGCCTGGGCGTTCGCCACCATAAACGGTGCGTACGTTCGGCCGATCTCGGCCAGCAGCTGCGTGGTACCTGCGGGCAGTGACTCAAGTGAGCTCCAACCATCGTCAGCCTCGACAGGAAGCCACGACAGGTCGTCCATCCGGTCTACCCAACTGATCACCTTGGCCGCCCGCTGGGCCGTCAGCGTCGCCGGTGTCGGGTCCCACTTGGCAAGCTGGGTGAGCTGGCCGTAGATCCCGAAGTCGCCCCTGCCGGGACGGTCGCCCAGGAGAAAGTCGTGGCTCGAGAACTGGGCCAACATGATGTCGAGCAGACGTTCGTAGGAACTCTCGATGATGGGTTGATTGAGATCGGTCGAGCCAACGAGCTCACGGCGACCGATCTGACGAGCCGTGATGAACTCATACATCTGTTGCGACTGGTCGCTGTTGATCTGGAGGTTGCGGGCGATGGGCAGCAGGTGGCCGGCTTTGTCGATGTCTGCCTCGTAGGCCCAGCGGTAGTGATACATCGCCTTGGTGACCCACTCGTCGCCGTAATCCTCGATGAGGAAGTCGATGAAGGCCAGTGCAGGGTCGGGCGGCGTGAGACGTCGGTCCGGAAACTCGCCTTCGAGCCGGGTGATCTGAGGTGACGAATCGACCGTGACGTCGGCGTAGTTGCCGTCGTCGTCGAGGTAGGCGATCACGGGAATGATCGGGACTGGCGGGGGCGGTAGATCGTCCCACTTCGAGTCGCGCAGCACCCACCGAAACGGAAGCTGTCGGTAGCGCAACACGGCGCGCATCTTGAGCGAATAGGGCGAGCCATATTGGCCGGCGAGGACGAGCGGATGGTCAGTCACGGCGGCGACGCTAGTCGAAGGCTCCCAACTAACTTCCAGTCGCAGGGCCCGCGTATGCTCCGGTTCGTCTACCGAGCCAATGGGAGTCAGGTCATGGCAGAAGCAACGGGCGGCGATGCAGCAATGCGTGCATTCGGTGCCACACAAGAGGTGCCGGTTTTCGATGATCCGGCCTTCACGGCGCTGGGTAAGCCGCTCTCCGAAGCGAGGGTGGCGATCGTGACGTCGGCAGCCCTGCATCGTCCAGATCAGGAGCGGTACGCCACGGGCGACACGGGCTTCCGGGCGCTCGAGCGCGCCGATCGCAACCTCGTGATGGGCCACTGGAGCCCCAACTTCGATCACACGGGCTTCCAGATCGACCTCAACGTCGTGTATCCGATTGATCGGCTCGAAGAGCTCGCCGCTAGCGGTGTGATCGGCGATGTTGCGCCCCGGCACTTTGCCTTTGCCGGCAATCAACCAGACACGGTGAGCGAGGTGCGGCTCGACACCGGCCCGGCCTGTGCCAACGAGCTGCTGGCCGACGCCGTCGACGTGGTGTTGCTCACCCCGGTGTGACCGTTGTGCACGCGTACCGTGAGTACGCTCGCCCACGTTTTTGAAGCCGCAGGTCTTTCGACCATCGTGCTGGCCTCGATGAAGGAAGTCGCCGAGAAGATGGCGCCTCCTCGCACGCTCTACTGCGAGTTCCCCCTCGGTCGTCCCCTCGGCTTGCCGGGTGACGCTGAGTTCCAAACTGATGTGTTGACTCGTGCGTTCGCGTTGCTTGATGCCAGCGAGCCGATTCTCGAAACCCACCCCGAGGTGATCGAGTCAGAAGAAGCACCGATGTCGTGTTCGATCCCGCCTCGATTCGACGCCTCACTGCCGCCTGCTGTCGATGAAGCGCAGGGTTTGCGAGCGGCCTATGACCGAGCCGTCGAAGCCAGAGGTGTCACCGCAGTTGGCCGCTCGATCGATGCCGACACGGTTGCCGACGCGCTCGGCGTGCTCGACCAGTGGGCCAACGGTGCCTCGTGGCAAGAGGTGGCGCTGCCCGACCAGAACATCTTGGCCGTCGGTCACGACATCCGTGCCTACTACACCGAGGCAGCGCTCGAGCTGGCGAGTGGGCCGACGCCCGGTGGCCGGGCCGTCGAAGCCTGGTTCTGGGAGGAGACCGAGGCTGGGAAAACCATGATGGCGGCCCGGGGTGCACTCAAAGAACAAGAGGCCCCGTTCCCGTTCTGGTTCTACCTGGCACCTGCTCACCGCTGATGCCTCAACCCATGCAGGTTCTTTTCTGAGAGGAAACGATGGACATTGTTTTGACGGGAACCGGATCACCGATTCCGCACCCTGATCGCGCCGGGCCCTCCACACTGGTGAAGGCAGGCGACACGCACATTCTCGTCGACGCCGGTCGAGGCGTCGTGATGCGCTTGGCCGGGGCTGGCTCGGCCCCGGGGTTTCTTGGCGCGGTACTGATCACGCACCTCCACAGCGATCACGTGTGTGCGCTGAACGACGTGATCACCACGCACTGGGTCACCTCGCAGGGCAACGCCACGCTTCAGATCTATGGCCCGGTCGGCACCGCACAGTTCGTCGAGCGGCAGATGCACGCCCTCGAACCCGACATCGGCTACCGGCTGGCCCACCACGATGTGCTCACGGTTGGGCCGCAGGTGCAGGTCACCGACCTCGAGCCGGGTGACGCGTTCTCGATCGGCGATGTCGAGGTCACAACTGCGGCCACGGCGCACGCGCCGGTGCACCCCACGATCGGGTATCGCCTGGTTCACGACGGCGCCACCGCCGCGATCGTCGGCGACACGCTGCCCTGCGACGGAGTCGACCAGCTCGCCGCCAACGCCGATGTGTATGTGCAGACGGTGCTGCGTAAAGACATCATCGAGCAGATCCCCAACCCAATGGCCCAAGACATCCTCGACTATCACTCGGGCGTCGTCGAGGCGGCTCAGACCGCAAGCCGGGCCGGGTCAAAGCGGCTGTTGCTCACGCACATGGTCCCGGCGCCAACCGCTGAGCAGTACCCCGAGTGGATCGCCAAAGCGGCCGAGCACTACGACGGCGAGGTTCTCATCGGTGATGACCTCTACACCGTCACGATCTAGCAAGGGAGAACCATGACGGAGTTCAAAGGCAAGATCGGTCGGACCCTCGCCGACTCTGAACCGCACTTCTTCGAGCCACCCCACCCGGGCGACAATGCCCCCAACGTGGTGATCGTGCTGCTCGACGACACCGGCTTCGCCCAGCTCGGCTGCTACGGATCAGACATCGACACGCCGAACATCGACGCCCTTGCCGCAAACGGCCTGCAGTTCACCAACTTTCATGTGACGCCGCTGTGCTCACCCACCCGAGCAGCGCTGCTGACGGGCCGTTCCCAACACGCCGTAGGCATGCGCGGCGTGTCGAACTGGCGCACCGGGTTTCCCCATCAGCTCGGCCACATTTCGACCAGCGCAGCCACGATTGCTGAGGTGCTTCAGGCCGAGGGATACGCCACGTTCTGCACCGGCAAATGGCACCTGGCCCCGACCCAAGACACCTCGGCTGCTGGCCCCTTCGATCACTGGCCGCTCGGTCGGGGCTTCGACCGGTTCTACGGATTCCTCGAAGGCGAGACCGATCAGTTCCACCCCGAGCTGGTGCGAGACAACACCCACATCGACCAGCCAGCCCAGCCCGAAGACGGCTACCACGTCAGCGAGGATCTGGTCGAGCAACTTCTCGGCATGGTCAACGACAGCAAGGGAGTGCGGCCTGACCGGCCCTTCTTTGCCTACCTGCCCTTTGGTGCAACGCACGCGCCCCACCAGGCGCCGCAGTCATACCTCGACAAGTACCGGGGGCGCTACGACGAGGGATGGGATGTCATTCGTCAGCGTTGGTATGACCGCCAAGTCGAGTTGGGGGTCATTGCCGAAGGCACGACGCTCGCCCCTCGGAACCCCGGCGTATCGGCGTGGGACGAGATGCCCGAAAACCAACAGAAGCTTGCGTGCCGGCTGCAAGAAGCCTTCGCGGCCTTCCTCGATCACACCGACGATCAGATCGGCCGTTTGATTGATGGCTTGCGGGACATGGGTCAGCTCGACAACACGATCGTTGTGGTGATGGCCGACAACGGTGCGTCTCAAGAGGGCGGGCCGTTCGGCGTGATGCACGAGATGAAGTTCTTCAACGGGATTCTCGAGACACCAGACGAAGCCGTCGAACGCATCGACGACATTGGCGGCCCCCACAGCCACACCAACTATCCGTGGGGATGGGCCCAGTGCGGTAACTCGCCCTTCCGTTGGTACAAGCAGAACACCCACGAAGGTGGTGTTCACGTGCCCATGGTGATGCACTGGCCAGCCGGGTTTGATCCGGCTGCGGCCGGCACGAAGCGGTCGCAATTCGTCGGGGTGTCGGATGTGACACCAACGATTTACGAGCTCATCGGGGTGACGGCCCCGGAGACCTATCGAGGCATTCCCCAGATGCCGGTGACCGGTCATTCGTTTGTGTCCGTCATCGCCGATGCCGATGCTCCGGCAACCAACACCGTGCAATACTTCGAAAACACCGGCAGCCGGGCCATCATCGCCGAACACGACGGCACCTGGTGGAAGGCCGTCACCAAGCACAACCAGGGTGACGACTTCGACACCGAGCCGTGGGAGCTCTACGACCTGTCGGCCGATCCGTCCGAGTGCAACGACCTCGCCGACGCACAGCCAGACAAGCTCGCCGAGATGACCGACCTGTGGTGGAGCGAGGCCGAGCGCCACGGCGTGCTCCCGCTCGACGATCGAATGATCGAGCTGTTTGCCCCGCAGCTCAGCGAGCACTCGCCCCATCGACCCGATCGTCGCTACGCCTATCGCCCCCCGATGTCGCCCATCCCGTCGCAACCTTCGCCGGGAGTGGGTGGTCGAGCCTTCGACCTGACGGCTCGTGTGACCCGATCGCCAGCTGACGAAGGCGTGCTGTGGGCGACCGGCAACGAGAACTCAGGTATGTCCGTGTTCGTCCAAAACGACCGTCTCGTTGTTGACTACAACTCATTCAACGATCACACGATCGTTGAATCGGCGATCGAGGTGCCGAGCGGCGACTGCGAACTTTCAGTTCATCTCGAGCGCGACAGCCGAACCACGGGTTGGGTCGAAGTGTCGATCGATGGTGAGCCGTGCGGGCGGGGTGAGATCGGGTTCTTCATGCGCATGGTCTCCTCCGTCGGTTCGAGCATTGGCCAAGATCACGGCTCGCCCGTGTCCGAGCGCTACGAAAGCCCGTTCGCCTTCAGCGGAACGCTCCATGAAGTCGTGATTCAGTTGCCACGACGGCGAGGTGCATCCGACGATGCTGACAAAGCCGCCGCAGCCAGTGAGATGTCCAGGCAGTGAGATGTCCAGGCAGTGAGACGTAGAGCCAACAAGACGCCGAGCTACTAGCGACAAGGTTTGGAAATGAACAACGACGAAGTGATCGAACGGACCCGTCTGCCCGGTACCCCCGACCCCATGCACGAATGGCCCGGTGCCGCCGGTGTGACGATTCGTGGAGACGCGTGGGGCGATCCATCCGGGCGACTGGTGATTCTGCAGCACGGTGGCGGGCAGACCCGCCACGCTTGGAAGGGCGCCGGTGAGACGCTCGGCGAGGCCGGCTACTACGCCGTGTCGATCGACGCCCGGGGCCATGGTGACTCCGACTGGGCACCCGATGCGGCCTATGAGCCTGACATGAACGTGCAGGACCTTGTTGCTGTCGCCACCTCGATTGGCAGCGACGCTCCGATTCTGGTCGGCGCGTCGATGGGTGGCAGTACGAGTCTGCTCGCGATCGGACAGAACCGGCTGACGGCAGCGGCGCTTGTTCTGGTCGACATTGCCCCAAAGGTCGAGATCGAGGGCACCAAAAAGATCCGGGCGTTCATGGACCAAAAGCCCGAGGGGTTCGAGTCGTTGGAAGAAGTGTCCGAAGCGATCGCCAACTATCAGCCCCACCGAAAGCGGCCTCGCAAACTCGATGGCTTGGCCAAGAACGTGCGGCTCGGTTCAGACGGCCGCTACCACTGGCATTGGGACCCGGCACGGCGAACCCGCACGTGGAGCATGGAAGACCACCGGGTTTCGCTCAGTGAGGCGGCCGACAATCTCGAGCTTCCGGTGTTGCTCGTGAGAGGCGGCATGTCAGACGTGCTGACCGAAGAAGGGGCGCAGTCGTTTCTCGAGCAGTGCCCACACGCCGAATACGTCAACGTCGCTGATGCCGCACACATGGTGGCCGGCGACCGCAACGACGTCTTTGCCGGCTCAGTGGTCGATTTCTTGCACCGTGTCGTACCGCCCTACGGCTGACGGCTCACGCTCACCGATCCGACCCCCGACAACTCAGCAACCGCGGTCGCACCGATAGGTAGTGGTGACACCTGTGTGGCCGTACCGGTGGTGACCACCTGCCCGGCGTGGAGTCCGATGCCGCGACCGCTCAGGTGATCGGCCAACCAGCACAATGCGTCGAACGGGCCTCCGAGCACGTCAGCCCCTGACCCGGCACCGGTCTGCTGACCATCGACAGACATCGTGGCTTGGGTTGCGACGAGCTCGTTCGGGTCAACCTCGTCCATCCCGTCGCCGACCACGAGCAGGGTGTTTGCCCCGGCGTCGGCAATGAGCAGGTTGAGCGGAGTGCCAAAGAAGTCGGCAAAGCGGCCGCCAACCATCTCGATGGCGGGACGGACACTGCCAACAGCAGCGAGCACGTCGGCGGGATCGATCGGGCCACCGGTCGGTTCGAGATCGTGGGCCATGGTGAACGCAAACTCGCCCTCGAGATGCGGGTCGACGGCGAGCTCGCTTGATCCCAGTTCGGTGCCCGTCTCGAAGAGCGAATACACCCGGCCAGCAAAAGGACCATCGGAGCCGAGCAGAGCTTGTGCATGCTCGGAGGTGCAGCCGATCTTCCAGCCGAGCACGGGCCAAGCCGTGAGCTCGGCCACGCGATCGTCAACACGGTTCGCCTCGGCGGCGTCAGCCGGTATCAGCTCATCAGGCAACGGCTCGAGCGCTCGAACGTCTTCCCGTGCGGAGATGAGAATGCTGGCCAGTTCGTCGATGCGATCGTCGCTCATTCTGCGAACTGTACGGCGAGTCAGCCGACCGTGTCAGCGAGCCAGGCTTGCAACGGTCGGGTCTTCGCCAGCTCCTTCTCGACATGACTCAGAGCCCCGGCCTTGAAGATCCACGACGGCTGGCCCTCCACGTACTTCGTCACGAAGAGGCCTTTGTAGCGAGACAGATCGGGGTGGGGGTGGTCGTCGGGCAGCGTCTTCAACGGCCGTTTGAGATCAGGCTCGCCGAGTCCAAACCCAGCCTTGTCGACCTTCGCCAACACTTTGTCGAGGTCCGTCGCTGCAGCGGGCTCGGCGATGGCCTCTCGATACTTCTCCAGCTGCGTCTTCGAGAAGGGCAGTAGGCCATAAGCGAGGGTGACACCGTGCGGCTCGATGCGAAGACCATGAAGTGCTCCGGTCTCATCAAAGAGGCCGAGGTCGTGCGTGGTCTTGTAGGGCTCGCCCTTGGAGAAACGCTGGTCGCGATGGATGCGCCACACCTTTCCCTCACCGTTGATCCCGGCCGACGCGAGTCGCTCCTCGAGTTCATTGGCGAACAGCTTCGACGCTGCGTTGATCTCGTCGAAGCCAGCACGGTGCTCGGTGAACCATGGCTTGTTGTTGTTCTGCTCGAGATCGGCAAACCACGAGAAGAGGTGTGGTGGCCAGCCGGTGAAGGAGGAAGTCATGCGGTCTCGCTTGGGTCAGGTGGTTGTGGACGTGCTCGTGAATGGGCTCAGGAGTTCTTTGCCCCGTGTGGATTGTCGACGAACCAATCCTCTCCCAAAGGACACCCAACTCGATGTTTCTTCGAACGCCACCACAGCCGGGCCGGTGAACTTATTTGTCACTTGACAACTGAGTTGGCCCGTCGGTACGTTCCGCCATGGCCTGCGATTGGTTCGACATTGATTGCCGAAGGAGCCTTCGCTCATGAGCAGCGATCGAGCTCCGGCGGGGACCGAGCTCACCGATGCGCTCTGGAGCCGCTTCGGCTCGTTGACTCGCAACGATCTTCCCGCCGACGTGGCGACGGCAGCCAAGCACTGCATTCTCGATTGGTTTGGATGTGCCCTGCCGGGGAGCCGAGAACCCCTCACCGAGATCTTGCGCGATGAGTTTGCCGTTGCCGATGGCGCGTGCTCGCTTGTCGGGTCGAGCCACCGTAGCGATCCGTTGCGGGCGGCCATGGTCAACGGGGCGGCCGGTCATGCGCTCGACTTCGACGACACCTCAATCGTGATGGGTGGGCACGCCACCGTCCCACTTCTGCCAGCCGTGCTGGCCCTTGCCGAAGAGCGGGGCCGTAGCGGCGCCGATGTGGTCACCGCCTATGTGGTCGGCATGGAAGTGCAATCGCGCATCGGGACTTCGATCGGGGGCGAGCACTATCGGAAGGGTTGGCACACCACGTCGACCATGGGCGTGTTCGGCGCGGCCGCAGCATCGGCCTGGCTCCTTGGGCTCGACGCTGCTGGGTTCGGCGCAACGATGGGAATCGCCGCCAGCAATGCCTCGGGGGTGAAGGCCAACTTTGGCACGATGACCAAACCCCTTCACCCAGGCCAGGCCGCCGAGCGAGGGCTGCTGGCCGCTCGTCTCGCCAGCCGGGGCTACACGGCCAACGCAGCCGCGATCGACGGCAACCAAGGTTTGGCCCAAGCCGCGGGAGTTGGTTCGCTCGACCAGGAACGCATCGACCACTGGGACGCCGCCTGGGCGACGCCAAAGACACTCTTCAAGTTTCATGCTGCCTGCCACCTCACCCACGCCGGCATCGATGCCACCACCTCGGTGTTGCAGGGCGGCGTCGCTCCGAGCGACATCAGCTCGATCACCCTCACGGTGAATCCCGACATCCTTGATGTGTGCGGCATTGTCGACCCGGCCAACGGGCTCGAGGCGAAGTTCTCGCTGCGCGGCACGCAGGCGCTGCTTCTGGCCGGTTACGACACGGCGGCGGTCGACACGTTCACCGATGGCCCGATCGGCGACGCTGGTGTGCGGGTCGAGATGGACAAGGTGCAGATCGAAACCGACGCAGAGCTGATGACCATGCGCACGATTGCAACGATCGACGCTGCGGGTGAAGAGCATCGAGTCGACGTCGACGTCAGCCGACCGGCCACTGACTTGGATGTACAAGGTCGTCGCCTGCGAGCCAAGTTCGATGCGCTGGCATCGCCTGTTCTCGGTGCTGGCCAAGCGGCCGAGTTGGGCGAAGCCCTCGAGGCGGTCGACGATGTGGTGGCCGTCGATGCCCTGATGGCGATGGCCTGCCCGATCACATGAGCACCGCACCGATTCTTTTCAGACAACAACCCCTCATCATCCGAACAAGGAACCGCACATGACCGACGTCGGTGCCCCGGCACCCCACGACATCTTCACCGATAACCACCGGTGGGGTGATCTCGACGACTGGCATCACACGGCGATGGCCTTGCACGCCGAGGGTGGTATTCATCGCATCGAACGAGAGGGGTTTGACCCGTTCTGGGCGGTGATCGACCACGCCGCGGTCCTCGAGATCGAGAAACAACCCGAGGTGTTCACGAACGGACCCGAGCCGGTCCTCGGGCTCCAAAGCTCTTATGCCGAGCGGCAGTTCGACATGAAGACGCTCATCCACATGGATGCCCCAATGCACGGCAAGTATCGGCGCCTCACCAACGACTGGTTCAAGCCGGCGTCGGTCCGTCGGTTGCAAGGCAAGCTCGACTCGCTGAGCGAACAGGCTGTTGGCAAGCTCGAGGCCGCCGGGGGAGAGGCGGACTTCGCCACTGAGATTGCGCTCTCGTACCCGCTCGAGGTGATCCTCGAGATCCTGGGTCTGCCGCCAGAGGACTACCCGCGCATGATGACGCTCACCCAGGAGCTCTTTGGCGCCGAGGACCCGGATCTCCAGCGAGATGAAGCGAGCCCTGAAGTCGCAGCGCAGGTCGTCATGGACTTCTACGCCTACTTCACCGAGCTGTCGGCGCAGCGACGCGAGAACCCCACGGACGACTTGGCGTCGCTGATCGCCAACGGTCAGATCGACGACGAACCGATGCCCGATCTCGAAACCATGGGGTACTACGTCATCGTCGCCACGGCAGGGCACGACACCACCTCGAGTGCGATGGCCGGTGGCTTGCATGCGCTGATTGACCATCCCGAACAGCTCGCCAAGCTCCAGGCCAATCCCGATCTCATCAACAACGCAGTCGAGGAGATGCTGCGGTGGACAGCCCCGGTGCGTCACTTCATGCGCACGGCTCAGGCCGACACGGAGGTGTGTGGTCAGCAAATCAAGAAGGGCGATTGGCTCTACCTGTCGTACAAGGCAGCCAACCTCGACCCAAAGGTGTTTGAGGATCCACTGACCTTCGACATCGAGCGATCAAACGCCGATCGTCAGGTGTCGTTCGGGTACGGCGTGCATTTCTGCCTCGGGGCGCAGTTGGCCCGGAACGAGTTGCGGTCGCTCTTTGGTCACGTGCTGCCTCGCCTCGACTCGATCGAGCTGGCTGGTGACCCCGCCACGATGAAGACAACCTTCGTCGGCGGACACAAGACCCTCCCGATTCGCTACACGCTCACGGACTGAGGAGGTCACGCAGATGGCAGACGAGATTGACTGGGACTCGTTTCCCCTCGCCCGGAAGGGCAACCAGTTTCAAGACTTCACCGAGGGTCAGTCGCTGCCGCACCACTGGGGACGAACACTGACCGCTGGCGACAACGCGATCTTCTCCACGGCCACGTGCAACTGGAACCCGATGCACCTCAACGCCGAGTACGCCAAAGCCCACGGTCACGACGACGTCGTGGTCAACCCGATGCTGGTGTTGTGCACCGTGGTCGGGCTGTCGGTTGAAGATCTGAGCGAAGTCGGTGGTCCGTTTCTCGGCATGGAAGACGTCACCTTCCACCGGCCCGTCTATCCCGGCGACACCATCACGGCCGCCTCGACGGTGGTTGAGACCCGTGAGTCTGAGAGTCGGCCCAACGTCGGGATCGTCACCTGGCACACCGAAGCCCACAACCAACGGAACGAACTCGTCGTTGACTACCGCCGCACGAATCTTGTGGCCAAGCGTCGAGCACCGAAAGATGGAGACACCTGATGCCACGACAGATCGTTGATGCCAGGCCACCGATCCCGGCGCCGTATCGAACCGATGAGCGAACGGCCATCCAAGCGATGGCCCGCGAGTTCGCGATGGAGAAAGTGCTGCCGGCGGCAAACGAGCTCGACCCAGAACACGGGATGATCCCCGACGAGCTTCGCAAGGAGATGGGTGAGCTCGGCTTCTTCGGGATCATGATCCCCGAGAAGTACGATGGGCTCGGCCTCGGCGTGTTCGAGTACGCCCTCATCACCGAGGAGCTGGCCCGAGCTTGGATGAGCGTGGCCAGCATCATCGCTCGGTCGGGCATGGCGGCAGCGCTCGATCCGAGCCAGAAGGCGAAGTACTACCCGCTGGCGGCCCGGGGCGAATGGCTCGGCAGTTTCGCCATGTCGGAACCAGACGCCGGATCCGACATCGCGTCGATACGAACTCGGGCCGACAAGGTCGACGGTGGCTGGGTGATCAACGGCCAGAAGATGTGGTGCACCTTCGCCGATCAATCCGACGGCATTCTGCTGGTGGCCCGCACCAAGCCGTATGACCCTGAAAAGCGCCACAGCGGGATCCGCCGATTCATTCTCCACAAGGCACCCGGCGAGTTTCCCGACGGTTGTACGGGCAACCCGATTCGCAAGATCGGCTACCACGGCTGGAACACCTACGACCTGTCGTTCAACGACTGCTTTGTTCCCGACGACGCGCTGATCGGTTACGAGACCGAGGGCAGCGCAACGGACGAGGGCAGCGAGGAAGACGACAAGGCCGGATTCGTGCGGGCGGCCAGGGGGATGACCGTGCCCCGCATCCACACCGCTGCTCGATCGATCGGTCTTGCTCGAGGGGCGCTCGAAGACTCGATCGCCTACGTGCAAGAGCGCGAACAATTCGGCCGACCGATCGGTGACTTCCAGGTGACCCGATTCAAGATCGCCAAGATGGCGGCTGAGGTCGAGTCGTGCCGAGCGCTGATGTATCAGGTGGCGGCCAACACCGACATGGGTGGCTACGACAACTCGACGTCTCCAGACATGGACGGCGCCATGGTGAAGTACCTGGCGGCCGAGATGGCTGAACAGGTCACGAGCGAGGCGCTCCAGATCCATGGGGGAGCCGGCTACACAACCGACTTCCCGATCGAGCGCTACTGGCGCGATGCCCGGCTCACCAAGATCTTCGAGGGCACGAGCGAGATCATGTTGCGCCTCGTGTCCGACTGCCTGCTCCCACCTACCCCGCTCCGCTGAGGTCCCGCTATGACAGACACCCCACCTGATGTTGGCCTCACAGGCGACGGCAACTACTTCGAAGACTTCTCCGTCGGCCAACGCATGCAGCACTTCCGCAGCGCCACCATCGATGAAGTCGAGAACAACTTCATCACCAAGCAGGTGATGAACACGGCTCAAGGCCACTGGAACGAAGAAGCGATGCGGGGCTCGCCTCTGGGCGACGGCCGGCTCGTGTTCGGACTCATCACCGGTTCGATGACCGTGGGCCTCACGAGCCAAGACACCGCCGAGAATGCACTCGCCGAGGTCGGCCTCGACAAGGTTCGCTTCCGCAAGCCGGTGCATCACGGCGACACGATCACGGCCTATACCGAGGTGCTGTCGATCGACGACGCCGACCGTGACGATGCCGGCGTCGTGCGGTTCAAGCACTGGGGTCGCAATCAGGGTGGCGACGTGGTGTGCGAGCTCGAACGCACGGTGTTGATCAAGCGTCGCTCGCACTGGGTCGCATCATGAATGCACACGCCGAGCTTCCCCCGATCCCCGAATGGGCTCACTCGTCGATGATCGAAGGGCGGACGGGCCCTCTGGCCGACGTGAAGGTGGTCGATCTCACCCAAGCTCTCGCCGGCCCGTACTGCACGATGATTCTGGCTGACATGGGCGCCGACGTCATCAAGGTCGAACCGCCCCAGGGCGACCTGCCGCGGTTTGGGCCGCCGTTCCACGCTGACGACACCGACAAGTTCTACGGCGGTTACTTCGCCAGCATCAACCGCAACAAGCGTGGCATTTCGCTCGACCTGAAGGATCCCGAAGGGGTGGCGATCCTCCTCCGTCTCCTCGCCGACGCCGACGTGATCGTCGAGAACTTCAAGACGGGTGTGATGGATCGGCTCGGCCTGTCGTGGGAGACGCTGCACGAGAAGTTTCCGAAGCTGATCTACGCCACGATTCGTGGCTTCGGTGACCCTCGCTCGGGGGCCAGCCCGCATGCCGACTGGCCGGCATTCGATGTGGTGGCGCAGGCCATGGGGGGTCTGGTGAGTTGCACTGGCCACGACGAAGACCACCGTGTGTCGGCTGGGCCGTCCGTGGGTGATATCTACCCCGCCACGATGTGTGCGGTCGGCGTGCTCGGTGCGCTGCATCATGCTCGAGCGACGGGCGTCGGGCAGTTCGTCGACGTGGCGATGACCGATGCCGTCATGGCGTTGTGTGAATCGGTCACCTGGCGTTACTCCTACACCGGTGAGGTGCAGGCACCCCGAGGGACCGAGCACCCATCGCTGTCGCCCTTCAACATCTACCCAACGGCCGATGGATTGTGTGCCATCGCATCGCTCACGGCACCGCAGTGGCAGTTCATGTGTGCGCAGCTCGAACGGCTTGATCTGGTCGACGATGAGCGGACCAGAACGAGCAGACGCCGATCCGACAACCGAGAGTTCGTCAACGAGTTGATGATCGAGTGGACGACGGCGCACACCACCGCCGAGGTGGTCGAGATCCTCGGTGGGCACGTGCCGGTCGGGCCCGTCAACGATGCTCCTGCACTGTTCGAGTCTCCGCACGTCGAGGCTCGAAACATGCTGGTTGCCGTTGAACAACCCGGCTCCGATCGGCCTGCGGTGATTCCCAACACTCCGCTGCGCTTCAGTGCGACACCAGCCGGCGTGTATCGCCGGCCGCCAAAGCTCGACGAACACCGCGACGAGATTCTCGCCGAGTTGGAGGATGAGTCATGACCACAACGAGCAATGCGATGCCTACTCAGGCCGACTTCTTCGACCGCTGTGTTGCCGACGGCGAACTCTTGTTGGCAACGCGCTATTGGACCGGCGGGCTCCGGCTCGAAGTCGACGGTGCTGCGATCGGATTCGCCACCAAAGATGGCGAGTTGATCAACGAGATTCCCGACGTCGGGCCGGGTGTTGTGTCGATCTCGGGCTCAGCTGAAACGTGGGAAGCACTCACGGCTCCACACCCCGCACCATTTGCGCAGATGAGCGTCCTGACCAGTCTGCGTGGCGACGGTGGTCTCGACCGAACCGGCACCGACCCGGTGTTGTGGTGGCAATACCTGCCGGCGATCGAGCGTGTGTCCGAGCTGCTTCGAGCACCTGGCCTCGAGCGTGAGCCTCGCCGCACCGAGGGGTCAGGTACCCGTATCGACTCGCCCGTCGGGGGTTACCTGCATGTCGACATTGATGTCGCCGGTCATGGTGTTCTCGACCATCGGATCTACTACGAAACGGCCGGTTCGGGGATCCCGCTTCTGCTTCAGCACACCGCAGGGGCCCAGAGCGTGCAGTGGCGGCACCTGTTCGAGATGCCGGAGATCACCGATCACTTCCAACTGATCGCGTACGACCTCCCGTTTCACGGCAAGTCGATTCCACCGGTTGATCAGCGTTGGTGGGAAGAGGAGTACAAGCTCGAGGGTGCGCTGCTCCGACAGGTCCCGGTGGCTGTTGCCAAGGCGCTCGGACTCGTCGAGCCCGTGTTCATGGGGTGCTCGGTGGGCGGCCTGCTTGCGCTCGATCTTGCGTTGCACCACCCGGATGTCTTTCGTGCGGTGATCTCGGTCGAGGGAGGGCTGCACATCGGGGGCAACTGGGAAGGGCTTTCGGGCATGTGGCACCCACAGGTGAGCAACTCGTCCAAGGCCCGCCTGATGGAAGCCCTCTGCGCGCCGTCGTCTCCTGAGGCCTACGTCAAAGAGGTGTCTCAGGTGTACTCCGCCGGGTGGCCGCCGGCCTTTGTCGGTGACCTCTGGTACTACATGGTCGACTTCGATCTGCGAGAGCGGGCCGCCGAGATCAATACCGACCAGGTGAGCGTGCACATCCTCAACGGTGAGTATGACTTCAGCGGGTCCGTCACTCACGGCTTGGCTGCCCACGAGGCCATCGCTGGTTCGACCCACACCGTGATGACCAACATGGGGCACTTCCCGATGCAGGAGAATCCGGTGACTTTTGCGGAGTATCTCCAACCGATCCTGACGGCGATCAGGAACGCCTCGTGAGCGACATCTCGGCGTTGCCAACCGACGCCCCGAGAACGCAGCAAGAACGCACCGAACGTTCCACCAACGCACTGCTCGAAGCGGCATCTGAACTCATCGTCGAAGGTGGGTTCACCGCGTTGACGTTTGCGGCGATCGGCGAACGTGCCGGCTACAGCCGGGGCATGGTCACGGCTCGTTTCGGCAACAAGGACGGTCTCATCGATGCACTCATCGAACGGATCGTCACGACGTGGAGCCACAAGAACGTGATTCCACAGACCAAGGGACGGAACGGCCTCGATGGTGCCATCACGCTGATCGACGCGATCCGCACGCAAGCGGCCAAAGATCCACGAGGGCTTCGGGTGCTCTACTCGCTCATGTTCGAGGCCGTCGGGGCTGACGATCACATGGTGATGCGTTTTGCCAAGTTTCAAGAGACCATGCGGGCCGACTTCGCCGGCTACGTCCGTCGAGGGCAGCGCGACGGGTCGATTCGAAAGGGTCCATCGCCCGATCGCGAAGGCGAGCTGATCGTTGCCGGGCTCCGAGGCATCGGATTCCAGTGGTTGCTCGACCCTGGGTCGTTTGATCCGGTGAACGCGCTGGCGTATCTCAGCACCACCACCCGCGACCGTCTTGCGGCGTGACGAAAAGTACCTGACCC
>CALJSB010000107.1 GCA_937976305.1 uncultured Acidimicrobiales bacterium | reverse complement strand
CTCCAGAACGACCCGGTGTCGCTTCCGGAGTGAAGGTCGCGCATGGCGTTGACGAAGCCTTCCTCGCGAACCGTGACGGTGTAGTCGAGCGTGTTGACGTCGAACCGCACGACGGCGCCATACGACGGGCCGGTGTAGTTGATCGAGCCCTCACCGTTTACGACGTCAAAGTTGGTCACTTCGCCAGCAACGGAGTGTTCACTACGGGCGAACTCGCTGACGGCGAGAAACTCGATGTCGCCATCGTCGGCTCGAACCGTGTCGGGAAGGCGACCTTCGAAATTGGTGGTGGTGAACTCTTCGCCGCCGAGCCAGGATGGGTGATTCAGCAGCAGCCCGGTGACGCCAAAGAACAAGATGATGATAAAGGCGACCATGCTGGCGTAGACGTGCAGCCAGCGCATCCAACGCTGTAGTCGGGCCGACATCTTGGGCGGGCCGGGCGTGCGAGTCGGGATCGAGCGGCCGGTGCTGGCCACGCGGGTCGACAGGTCAGACATCGATGCGCACGCTCATGGCCGAGAGCTCGCTGTTGTCCGGAAGCTCCACTGGTGCAAGCGTGCCCGAGAGAGTGACGGGCTGGCAGACGAACGAGTGCGGTCCTTCTTCGCGGGCCGCTTCGATGCAGATCGAATAGTTGCCCGCCGGTGCGATGCCGTTCGGGGTGGTGCCATCCCAGGCCACGGCGTAGGCGCCGGGGTTGCGGGTTGCTGACGAGATGGTGGTTCTGTTGCTTTCGCCCCCAGCCGCGGTGAAGTCGACGTCGGCTTGGTACCAGGCGTCGAGGTGGTCGAGCCAACGTTGGCCTCGCCGTCCGAGTTCGTACCAGAGTGAGATCGTGGTCACGAGGTTGCCCGCCTCGTCTTCGACCCACACCGCGATGTAGGGCCGTTCGTTCAGGCCACCGGCGCCCTGGGTGTAGGTGAACTCGACGATCAGCTCGCCGTTGACAGCGGGCACGATGTTGGGATCGACCGCAGTGCCGTCGGTGGTCGAACCTTCACCGGTTTGCGCAGTTGTCGTTGGCTCAGCGGTCGTTGGGGGAGCAGTGGTCGGAGGAGCGGTTGTGGTGGTCGGTTCGGTGGTGGTGGTCGACTCAGCGACAGCACCAGCAAAGGTCTCAGCATCGGCGTTGCCGCAAGCAAGACCGGGCACGAGTGCGATGGCTCCGACGCCAAGCGTCTTCTTCAGCATCGCGCGGCGGGAAACGCTCGCAAACTGGGGGAGAGGCTGGTGATCCATCGCTACAGAATGATGACAGAAGATGAAGGCAGTGTGAGTGAGCGGACGGTGACTGTCAGCGTTGCTGACGATTGTCCTCGACACCCCGGATCCTCACCCCTTGAGCTGTGCGCCAGGTGTGGCTCTCAGCGGCTTTGACGCAGGTCGCCTAGAGCGAGAACACCAGCGAGAACTCCATCGTCGCCTCGGTGACGTCGCCGATCGTCGCGTCGAAGTCTTCGAGAGCGATGAAGGTGCTGCCGGCCACGACGAACTTGTCGTCGATCACGACTGCTTGCAGCTCGATCGAAACCGGCTGGGTGATGTCTTTGACCGTCAGCTCGCCGACGGCGGTGAAGGTCTCTTCGACGCCGACGTCGGGAATGCCGCTGATCGCGATTGGTTCGGTCAGCACAAACGTGGCGGTCGGGAAGGTGTTGGTCTCCAACCCGTCTTCGCTCAAGTGCTCGTCGCGAACTGAACTGTCGCTCTCGAGTTGGCTGAGATCGCCAACGATGTCGACTGCGGTGATCTCGGTGTCTGTCGCGGTGAGTGTGCCAGTGACGGCCGGTGAGCGGCCGACGCTCTCACCGGTGTTGCTGTCGGCTCGGTAGCCGATGAACGTTGCGTCGCTCTCGACGACGGACCACTCGCCGGTGATCGAGGTGATCGCTACGTCGGTTACGTCGGTGGTTGCCTCGGTACTTTCGTCGGTGCTCTCGTCACCGTCGGTTTCGGCGCTGCTCTCAGCCTCGCCCTCTGCTTCGGCCGACTCAGATTCGGCCGACTCAGATTCGGCCGACACAGTGTCGACGGCTTCAGTGATCGAGACTGGGTCAGGTTCGGGAGTGAGGAAGCCGAGCCACCACGCAACGGTCAGAACGCCGATGACAACGACGGCGCCGCCGCCGTACAGAAACGGGCGCAGGCGGCCTTTGCTCGAAGATGGGCTGTCGGCAGCTTTCATGTCCACCCCCACAGTCTCTCAGCCTTTGCCGAACGTTCGCCGTGCGCGGCGATGAAGAAGTGGAAAACAGCGAGGTCATCACGTCGTCGCCGATGGGCGTGACACGATGGTCGAACGAACACAAGCGGAAGGCGATGACACTTCGATGAGTGAGGAAGATCGGCGCCATTGGGATGGCCGCTACGAAGACAGCGAGGTCGCTCCGTTTGAGGGTGAGCTGTCGCCACCACCTCTGTTTGCTGAGATCGAGCATCTGTTCCCCACATCGGGCATGGCCTTGGACGTTGCGTGCGGACGGGGTCGAGGGGCGGTGTGGCTGGCGCAGCGAGGCCTGGACGTGTTCGGCTTCGATGTCTCGCCAGTGGCGATCGGCCTCGCTGAGCAACATGCTGAAGACGTCGGCGTCACCGAGCGTTGTCTCTTTGTCGCCCACGACCTCGACGCTGGGTTGCCGCCCGGTGGACAGGTCGATCTCGTGCTCTGCTACTTGTTTCGAGATGCCAGCCTCGATGAGGCCATGGTCGAGCGGTTGAAGCCGGGTGGAACGCTGGCGATTGCATGCCTGAGTGAGGTGGGACATGGTCCCGGTTCATTCCGAGCCCGGCCTGGCGAACTGACAGATGCTTTCGGCACGCTCGATGTGCTCGAAGCGGGTGAGGCCGACGGTTCGGCCTGGCTGTTGGCCAGGACCTAGGCGACACCTGAGACCGGCCCGAAGCGTCCGCCACCCGTTCGCCCTTGGCGGCGGGCTGCTGGCCGCGCTCCTTCGCCGCCGCTGAGGAACTGCGCGAGACTGCGCAGCAACGAAGGGAGCCAGGCCATGACTGCAGTGTCGAACTCGAAGACGGACGCACCGCCCACACACCCTCGCACCAACAACAAGCGAGAACGAGCGGGATCGGTCACTGAGCGCCGCACCGACTACGGCTCGTTCACGGTCGAACCCTTGACCCCGCACCTCGGCGCAGAGGTCAACGAGCTGGATCTCTCGGCCCCGATGGAGGGCCAGCAGATTGATGCGGTCAAGCAAGCATTTGCGGATTGGGGCGTGTTGGTCTTCCGAGATCAGGAGCTTGATCGAGAGGCTCACAAGCGGTTCGGCCGCTACTTCGGCTCGCTCCACAGCCACCCGATGAACTACTCCCGCAATGGCGACTCCGAGGTGTTGATCGTCCGCACCACTGCCGACTCCGCCTATACGGCCGGCGATGGTTGGCACACCGACGTGACGTGCGATGCCATTCCGCCCCTGGCGTCTGCGCTCTACATCAAGGAGACGCCCGAGTGCGGGGGCGGCGACACGCTCTATGCCGACATGTACCTCGCGTATGAGATGTTGTCGGAGCCGATGAAGCAGATGCTCGAACCGCTGGTGGCGGTGCACGACGGGGCCCTGCCCTACGTGGGTGCCTACAAGTCGACACCGCCCGAGGGCGGGTATCCGCGCAACGAGCACCCGGTGATCACGGTGCATCCGGAAACCGGTCGCAAGGTGCTGAACGTCAACAGCGGATTCACCTCACACATCCGTGGGTTGCAACCGTTCGAGAGTCGGGCCCTGCTCGACGCCCTGTTCAAGCTCATTGCCACCACGCCTCGTCTGTATTGCCGAGTGGAGTGGCAGCCAAACACGCTCACGCTGTGGGACAACCGCTGCACCCAGCACCACGCTGTCTGGGACTACTACCCCCACACCCGCTCGGGCGAACGAGTGTCAGTGGTCGGCGACGAGCCGCCCCGAGGCGTGAACGGCTGACGAAGCCCGACCGCGGGCGGCAGAGCTCGTTTGCTCGTGCACCACGTGGAGGAAGCGACGACACATTGTGGCGAAGACGCTGACGGGTGAGGTGGGTCGATGGGCCGTGTTCAGAGCGTGATGGAGCGCTTGCGGGCGAACGCGATGGCGGCCGAGAACGCCGGCTGGGGGCCTGACTTGTTGGAGGCGACTGGTGTCTTGCCGGCTCCTGATGAGGGTGACGTGCCAGAGGATCTCAAGGAGTTCGCTGCGGGGCTTTGAGGAGCAGCCGAGGAAGGGCGACTTCTGTGAGCGACATGTGTGGGGGTTCACGGATGAGGAGGTCGTCGAGCCGGGCGAGTGGATTGATGATTGGCCGGTGTCGTGGCAAGAGGCCAACCGTCGCTAGTTCTCTCTCCCGGTGGGCGGCCACACTCGTGTTGCAGACTGCAGAGTTCATCCGGCACTACGGCGATGGGGAGTCCTCTTCGGAAGACTGGATTCGCTTGCGCTCCCACGTGTTGATCTTGCTGACGATCTTCGGTTGGGCCACGGCGAGGAGCTCTGCCACGATCTCGTCCGCCGCTCGCTGATCTAAAGATGTTTGAAGGCTTTGGACTCCCTTGCCTCCAACGAGAACATCGACGGTCTGGTTGGTCTTGTGGAACCTGAACTGAAGCACTTGTCCGAGACCGCTGTCCGCCCCTGTTCCCGAGAGGGTGCCCCAGAGCTTTTGCTGGGTCGGCCGTGACCGAACCAAGTCGATGCCGTCGAGGGACGATCCAAGCTGGTCGAGGGCTCGATCAATTGCCTTGATGAAGTCGTCGCGGCGGGTGTTGCGTTCGACGGTCTCTCTCAGGCCGGCCTCGCGTTGTCCCGCGATTGATGCTACGGCGTCCGCGATTGGGTCCGAGAGCGGCTGTTCCGGCTGCATCGTTCGTAGTGCGGCAAACGGAATCGCCCAGCGCTCGTCGCCGAAGGGAGCGACTGATGCTCCGGTGTAAAAAACGAACCCGCGATGGAAGACCTCATGGTTCTTCCTTCTGAAGGCATCGATGCCTCTGAAATCGTCGAGTCCCACCGACTCGGCACTCTTCACTTCGACGCACACGACTCGCCCGTCGGGGTGTTCGAGTACAAGGTCGACCTCGTCTCTGCGTTGCCGCCAGTGGTACAGATCTGGTGGTCGTTCGCACCATGACGACTGGGCGGACATTTCATTGATCACCAATGTCTCAGCCAATCGACCGAGAGCTTGCGGGTCACGAGAGAGGTCAGTGCGAGAGAGCGCGGCTGCAACACCAGTGTCGAAGAAGTGAATCTTGGCCTTGTCGGTCTCCGATTTGTCCTTTGACCGCCGCCAACCCGGGAGGCGGTTGATCAAGAGCGCTTCTTCGAGGAGCGACAGGTATTCCGCAACCGTTGGCCGTGACACCTCGGCCCCGGCGGCGAAGTCAGCGTTGTTGACCAGCGTCGAAGTGCGGCTCGCGAGATAGCGAGCAAGGGAGTTGACGCCAGCGATGTTGCGGCTCTCGAACGCTTGGAGCGACGTCACCGAGGGCACGTAGCTTTGGGCTCGTTCGGCTTGTGTCGAAGCATCAAGGCTGACCATGGCTGGAAGGCCAGGCTGTTTGATCGCATCGACAAGTCCGCTGCGCGAAAGCAGTTCACCGATGTCGAGTTCTGAGGGCTCGCGATCGAAGAGGTCATCCACGATGTTCACCGGAGCACCGACGCGTTCGCCGAGAGTCATCGGGGCCAAGACGCGGGGTCGGCCAGTCCGGCCGGCGAGCGGGTCGCTTCCCCCGAGAGCGTTGCGACGTAGACGAGTTGAACCGGTCAACAAGAAACGTCCCGGTGTTGGGTCCTCGTCGATGAGTGTCTTGATGGCCAGGGTGATGGGCTCGCACAGTTGTGCCTCATCGATTGCGGTGCCGAACGGGAGCTGTCGGACGTAGTCCTGCGGTGCAGCGCTCGCCGCTGCTAGCTCGGTTTGATCGGCGAACGATCGGCTCTCCGTCAGCCAGCCTTGGGACACAGCCTGCTGAACCAGGCTGGTTTTTCCCGTTGCCCGCGCGCCCTCGAGCACCACGACAGGTTCGACACCGAGTTTCGCCCGAAGGCGATCCTCGAGTCCGCGGGGGAGATATGCCACCCTGACAGGATATTCAGATGACACTAAAGTGTCAAATGAACTTACGCTTTTGTGTAAAGTGCCGACTTGGAGTGGCGGGGTCAGCCGTGGGTGAGTTGAATCGGAGCGGCGGGGACTAGCACGAGGTGATCTGGGTCGAATGGCGGCGACTCTTGGTCAGCGCCTTCCCAGATTGAAAGTGTGCCGACCACGTTGTAGGTCCCGGCAGGGAGTCGATGACCAACGGTCGGATCGCAGCTCTCGGACCCAATGGTGATTGGCACATCCACCGTGTCGCCTGGGACAAGCGATGTTCAGTGGAAGCTCCACGTCCCCGACGAAGATCCCTTCGGTTTCGACACCGCTGCCGACCCCGGCGAGCACGGATGATCCCCACGCCACTGTTCGTGTCTCGGTTCCGACGATGACCACCGTTGCTGTTGCGCTCACTGTTCCACCGGCGCTTCGAGAGTTCTGGTCCAGCGTGAGCTCAACATCCAGACCAAGTGCGGCCGGCTGAAACGCGTCGACGAGCGGCGGCAGGCATTGGGAGTCGGGTAGCGGGTCGGGCATTGGGTACGGGAACGCCCCGACGTAGACCTCGTCGAGGAACTCGCCGTAGTCGGCAAGGATCTCGTCGATGACCGGAAGAGCGACGCTTGAAAACTGGTAGTCGACGCGAATGCCGCGGCTCGAGGAAAGCCAGGCTCGATCGTCGACCTGTTCGACCCGTTGCTCGATGGCGTCGGAGATGAACCGGTAACCGAACTCGGGGTCATCGTTGTGAATATCGATGATCGCGTTGACCAGCGCAGCATCGTCATGGTCACGCGCCGAGCACGGCTGTTTCGACCATTTGTAGAAGGCTTGAGGTGAGAAGCCGAGCACCCGACACGACGACGTCACTCGCACTCCTTCAACAGCGAGTTGTTCGACGAGCGGGTAGATCATTTTGGGGAGATGTCTTTCGCGAAGAACGCTGCCGCCCTCCGCAAAATCAGGTTTTCTTCCTCGAGCACTCGGTTGCGTTTCTTCACTTCACGCAACTCTGCGGCCTCAGACTGGGTCATGCCCGGCCGCACGCCGTCATCGACGTCGGCCTGTCGCATCCAGTTGTAGATCGATGCTTCGGAGATACCGAAGTCTTCAGCGAGCTGAGCGAGCGGCGTGTTGCCCTGACGGGCGACACGCACCACGTCATCGCGGAACTCTTTCGGATAAGGCTTTCCCATGATGTCCATCCTTGCCGAGACTCACGCCTCGAATCAGGAACATCAACCAACCAAGGGGCAGACCCACTTCAATAAGCCTGAGCATGTGGTGGACTTCCGAATTGCAAATGGGTGCAGTCAGTTGATTCGTGGACGTGAGTACCGACGCGACGCGTCGGAGTTGGTTCGCAGCTATCGAATGTTCAACCGTGAGCGGCGCGATTGGGTTGCGCTGCAAGCAGGTGAACGACTGGTTGATGCGGAGCCAGAAGCTCCGACGATTGTTGTCGATGACCCGGTTTTTGATCCCGGTGAGATCGGTGTGGAATACGATCTGCGGGCGGACCCGGATCGTCTTGACCGGTTTGATGCGCTTCTGCTGGCGTCGTCGATTCTTCGCGGCGTGAAAGATCACGAACGTGGGCAGTATCTGAGCGGAACGTTCCATGCTGACCACGCATCCGTGAAGCGAGAGATCGACAAGCTGTGGGAAGAATCGGCATGATGGCCGGAGCCCGGCGTTCTCACGCATTAGTCGGTTCCGGCGCATGTTTGATGCCGCACTGGCGTTGGCAGATCGATTGCCAACCGGGTCCGGCGCTCCCGCGGGCGCGCTTGTGAGCGTGTGCGTTTCGATCGATGTTTCACGATGGCTAGGGTCGAACTTCGTTCGACCTGCAGCAGTTGAGACCGAGTCTCCTGCCGGAAGCATCGAACGCACTGAGGCCGGGCTTCTGCGCCGGGAGCTATCGAGGGCCAGCACCCGACGCGCCCGCGGGCGCGTTCTGCGTGCCCAAACACTGAGCCCCGGCAGAAGACTGCGGCGGCACGACCTTCATTCCCCTACCATTGCCGCCGCGCCCGGATGGCGGAATTGGCAGACGCAGAGGGCTTAAACCCCTCGGACTCGAAAGAGTCGTGTGGGTTCAAATCCCACTCCGGGCACGGTCTGAAGCGAACCGTGCAACTCAGCCGTCGGCGACCGCTGCCGTTACGCAGATCTCCACCAAGAGCGCGGACCGAGCCATGTGAGCCTCCACGCAGGCCCGGGCCGGAGCATGGCCTTCGGGCACCCAGGCGTTCCACACCTCGTTCATCAGCGCGAAGTGGTTGTCGATGTCGCGCAGGAAGATCGTTGCGGAGAGCAAGTGCTCGGGTGAGCTGCCGGCTTGGGCGAGTGCGGCTTCGACCCGAGCAAGCGTCGATCGGGTCTGATCCTGAATGTCGGCCTCGGGATCTTCGGCAACCTGGCCCGACAGGTAGACGATCCCGTTGTGGATCACCACCTTGCTGGCTCGTGGGGTGATGTCCTGACGAATGATCTCGGGCATGGCGCTCACGCTAGGCAGGTTCGGCGGCGCTCACGAGTTGAAGCTCGCATTCACTACGCTGCGGCCGTGGCCCGCTCGGCAGACGAACAACACACAGAGATCAACGCCATCACCTTCGTGGTGGCCGACATGGCAGCTTCGGTCGCCTTCTACGAGGCACTCGGTTTCGTCGTCGCCTATGGGGGCGCCGACGAACCGTTCAGCTCGCTCAAGATCGGCACCAACTTCGTCAACCTCCAACACACCGGTAAGGCTCCCGGCGTTGGATGGGGTCGAGTGATCTTTCACGTCGACGACCCCGATGCGGTGCACCAGATCGCCATCTCAGCCGGCTACCCGGCGGCCACCGAACCCGCAGACGCCCCATGGGGCGAGCGGTACTTTCACATCCACGATCCGGATGGACACGAGCTCAGCTTCGCGCGGCTACTGGAGTAGAGACGGTGGCCTAGCTCGTCGCGTCGAGATGGGCAGCCCAGCCGGGCCAACCACGCGTCTCGTGACACTCACAACCGCACGAGAAGCCGGCCTCGTTCTCGAGGCCCGCCCACCAGCCGGGGCAACCGTCGTGCGTCGGCTTGATTGTCCGGTCGTCCAGCGTCGTTTGTGGCTGACAACGAGTGCCACGAATCGACGAATCCTCAAAAGCGTCGGCAGGTGGCCGCGCTGTATGTGGATCAGTAGAAGACTCGGACATGCCCTTGATATCGGCAGATCTACCCGTCGTGCTGGATGGGTAGAACTTCCCAAGCGCTGGTCTCTCGCCGTACGGAGCAGCAGGAACTCGCCCCGATGTGACGAGCGTCTCTCAGCTCTCCGGCCAGAGTTCCGTGTCGGGATGGAACTGGCTCCAAGCGAACCAGAATGCCTGGTGGCCACCGGCGTCTGACCCATCGGCTCGGAAGGCTCGAATGCCAGCTCCGTCGAGTTCGATCGTGAGATCTTCGATCTCGATCGTGCCACCGGAGGCCAGAATCTGGCCCGCCGACTCGACATGAACGGCCACCGGGGTGCCGCTCTCGGTGATGAGGCCAAGCACCTGCTCTTGCACGGGAAGACGAGTGTCGACATCGCCGATGGGGAAGATCGGACCGTCGTCGTCACGACCGCCAAGCGGATCGTCTTCGTAGGTGGCACCGATACCGCCGTCTTCAGCAACGATCGTTGTGTCGGGGTGAGCCAGCTTCCAATCGCCCCAGGTGCTGGTGACGACCGAGACCTGGGTGAAGCTCACGCCAGCGTCGTGCAGCGGGCCCGAGGTGGCGTTGCCGACAAAGGTGTCGATGAGCGAACGAGTGTTGAGCTCGAACATCATCTTGTTTGAGCGAATGAGCAGCCCCGACGTGCGGAACACGGGCAGCTCGTCGCCCTCGATGGTGCCGGCCGGCAACTCGTCGGTGAAGTAGGCCTGGGCCGATCCACAGAGGGTGCAGTACGGAATGGCGATGCGGCGATTGCCGAGCGTGTCGTTCACCATCTCGTGAACTTCCATGATGTTCTTGGGATAGGCCCGAGCTTCACCGTCGACCACAACACCGAAGATGATGGCGTCGTCGTCGAACCAGTCGCCACCGGCAGCGTCGGTCACCGCCGGGTCATCGAGCGAGGGGATGCAGCCGCGGGTGCAGCGGCTCGTATCGCCGAGTTCACGATCATCCATCAACACGCCGCCCCAGCTGACGTGGCGCCAGTCGATGTCGTCTGCGTTCTCGTCGAACAACGTGGCCCAGCGAGTATCGACCTTCGTGTAGATCTCACGCTTGTAGTCGAGATACCCGGGCGGAGCGGGAAGGTCCCACGCGATCAGGTGATTCGTGGCAGAGCTCCATGGTTGGCTGGAGTCGACGTCAGCACCCGTGAGTTCTTCGAATGCTTCGACGAGCCCCACGCCGGTGGCGTCTGGGGCCTGGAAGATGCGCAGCAGATCAGACAGCACCCAGGCCATGCGGCCGTCGCCGCTCGCCACGATGGTGTCGATCTCGCTACCGAACCGGCCGTTGAAGAGGCCGGCGATGAGGAAGTCTGTTGCCTCGATGACTTCCGGGTCGAGCTCGCCTTCGCCGGCGCTTGGTGCGGGGCCGAAGTCGATCGCCTGGCCGACGGGGAGTGCTTCGAGGTCGTCGACGGTCAGGGCATTGGGATCGGCACTGGTCGTTGTCTCGGTGCTGTCGCCGAGGGCCGTTGTTCCTGCCGGGTCGTCGCCGTTCGACGAACAAGCGGCCGCAAGCACGCTGAGCACAGCAAGGAGTGTGACGGTAGTTCGACCCCGGATCATGGAGAAGCAACCAACTCGCGGCGCGATTCGTTCCCGTGGAAGGTCAGGGACGCCATGTTCTTGGCTTGGTCGTCGGGGTCTACGATGAGGCCACTATGCCAAGCCACATCTTCACAAGCCCGCTCGACGACGTCGAGATTCCCAACATTGCGCTCACCGAGTACGTCTTTGGTGGCTCTGATGCGTGGGCCGATCGGGCCGCCATGGTCGACGGCAGCGACGGACGTGTCTTTACCTTCGCTGAGATGCGCACCAAGATTTCGACGCTCGCCGGTGGCCTTGCCGCCCGCGGGTTTGGGCCGGGCAAGACGCTGGCACTGATGGCCCCCAACATGCCCGAATACGCCATGGTGTTTCACGCCACTGGCGTGTGTGGCGCAACCGTCACCACCATCAACCCCACCTACGGGGCCGAAGAGGTGCGCTTCCAGCTCAACGACGCCGGCGCCACCCTCGTCATCACGATTCCCGACTTTGTCGAGACGGCAACGGCTGCGATGGAAGGCAGCCCGGCCACTGAAGTGATCGCCATCGGGACCCCTGAGTTCGACGCTCTGTTTGGCGAGCCGCTCGAGCAGGTCGAGATCGATCCGGCCAACGACGTGTTGGTCCTCCCGTATTCGTCTGGCACCACCGGGCTGCCGAAGGGCGTCATGCTGACGCACACCAACCTCGTGGCCAACCTGGCACAGAGCAAGCCGATGATGGCCTACGACGGCGGCGCCGAGGTGGCGCTCGCCGTGCTGCCGTTCTTCCACATCTACGGCATGCAGGTGCTGATGAACGGTCTGCTCGCCGAGGGCGTCACCGTCGTGACGCTGCCCCGGTTCGATATGGAGCAGGCTCTGTCTCTCATGCAGGAGCACTCGGTCACCCAGTTCTTCGCCGTCCCGCCGATCGTCCTCGGCATGGCCAAGCATCCGGCAGTCGAGAACTACAACGTGTCGAGCCTCAAGCGGATCTTCTGTGGTGCCGCCCCGCTCGGTGGCGAGCTCGGCGAAGAGGCCGCATCGCGGATCGGCTGCGACATCGTGCAGGGCTACGGCATGACCGAGCTCAGCCCCATCAGCCACGCCACGGTGGGCTCCAACTACAAGACCGGCTCCAACGGCTACACCGCACCAAACACCGAGGTCCGCATCATCGACGATGAAGGCAACGACCTCGGCCCGGGCGAAACCGGTGAGCTGCTGGTGCGGGGCCCGCAGGTGATGAAGGGCTACCTCAACAACCCAGAGGCCACCGCAGAAACGATCGATGAGGACGGCTGGCTCCACACGGGCGACGTCGCTCGGATCGACGACGACGATCACATGTACATCGTCGATCGAGTCAAGGAGCTCATCAAGTTCAAGGGCTTCCAGGTCGCCCCGGCCGAACTCGAGGCGCTCATCGTGCAGCACCCGGCCGTGGCCGACGTTGCCGTGATCGGCATCCCCGAGGTCGAAGCGGGCGAGCTTCCCAAAGCGTTCGTTGTGCTCAAGCCCGACGTCGAGGCCACCGCCGAAGACATCCAAGCCTTTGTCAAGGCCGAGGTTGCCAGCTACAAGCAGATTCGCATCGTCGAGTTCGTCGATGAGATCCCCAAGTCGGCCTCCGGCAAAATCCTCCGCCGCTTCCTCCGCGACCAAAGCGCAAGTTCGTAGGGGTCAGGTCTCAAACGTCAACGACGGTCGATTCGGCATGACGGTCATCGTCGTTGGCGCTGGAACGGCGGGTTGCCTCGTCGCTCGGCGCCTCATCGACGCCGGACGGTCGGTCACACTGCTCGAAGCGGGGGCGGGCCAGCCGGTGCCGCCGGCGATCACGTCGCCCGATTGGATGCGAGCCCAGCGCGAGCCGGGTTGGACCTGGGACGGGCTCACCGCGTTGCGCTCGGACCGAGCCGGTTCGGCCCCGTACCTGCGCGGTCGGGGGCTCGGCGGCAGCTCAGCCATCAACGGCATGCTGGCAACGATCGGGCCACCGGCCGACTCCGAGCGGTGGCGCGATTTGGGGCTCGGCAGCGATGCGGCGATCGACGCCGCGATCGCCCGAGTGAGAACTGACAATCCGGTGATCAAGCTCGATCCCGGCCCCTTCGCCGCCAGCCTCGCTCCGGCCTTGACCGCCGCTGGGTGGGACGTATCCGCTGCACCACTCGCTGCGACCCGGACTGATGGAGAGGTTGCTCGACGATCAGCTGCCCACTACCTCGACGGTGCCGACACCAGCCTGCTGCGTATCGAAACCGACTTCACCGTTGAACGAATCGAACTCGCCGACAACACGGTCAGAGCGGTGCGCGGCGTTGGCGGGCGAGTGATCAAAGCCGACGAGGTGATCGTGTCCGCCGGGTCGGTGCACACGCCCGCCGTACTGCACCGGTCCGGGCTAACCAACGTTGTCGGCGCTGATGGTGTCAGCCGACGAGTCGGCACCGGAGCCGCCGACCATCCATCGGTGGCGTTCACCGTCGAGCTGGCCCAGCCGCTGCGAGTCCCCGTCGGCGAGCCGCCGCGGCAACCGCCGATCACGCTGATGGCCGAACGCAACGGCGTGCAGGTGCTCGTCATGGACTATCTGCTCGATCACGAAACGCTCGGCGTCGTCACGGTCGCCTTGCTCGACCCGGCATCGACCGGACGGGTCGATGCCGACGACGCCGGCCAACCCCGCATCGAGCTCGAGTTGCTGGCCGAGCCCGACGATAGAGCCCGCCTCTTCGAAGCCTCGGCCGAGGTGCGAAACCTCCTCGACGCAGCCGGGGGAGTGAGCGTTGTGTCGGGCCCCAACGGCGACGATCTCGACGACCACCTCGGGCCCTACTCGCATCTCACCTCATCGTGCGCAGTCGGGCCGATCCTCGATGAGCGGGGAGCGATCAACGGAGGACCGGCCGGAGTACGTGTGATTGATTCGGCGGCACTCCCGCACCTGCCCGCAAGCAATCCGATGCTGCCCACCCTGGTGTTGGCCGAGTTGCTCGCCGGTGCCACATGAATCTGCCTCCAGCGGCCATGATCACGTCGTGACAAACCCTCAAGCCGCGACCGTGGTCGCCATTCACGGAAACGGTGGTGGCGGGTTCCGCTGGGAGCGGTTGCCCGATCCACTGTCCCAGGGCGTTCGTCTCAACGGACCCTCACTGCCCGGTTTCGCCGGTCGCCCGCTGCCGCCGGGCCCCGTGAACATGGACACCTTCACCGATGCGGTGATTGCCGATCTTGAAGCTCTGGACGGAAAGCGGGTGCTGCTCGGCCATGGCATCGGTGGGGCGATCGTTCTCGACACTGCGGCCAAGCGGCCCGACCTTGTCGACGGCATCATCTTGCACGCTCCGGTCGCCGCCAATCTCGAGACTCGTCTGTTTCCGAAGGTGATGCAGTCGATGGCGATCCGCAAGGCGGCAAAGGCGACGATCAGCTCGTTCCCGGTGCGCAAGATCGCCAGCCGCTTCATCATGGCCAAGGTCCCTCAAGAGTATGTTGAACGGTTTTTCCGCGAGTACAGACGAGCCGAGGCCTTTGAGGCGATGTTCGATCTTCTTACCGCTGACTGGTTCGACGGGCTGCCGCAAATCGAGACCCCGGCGGTGTTGCTGTGGGGCGAACTCGATCGGATCGTGCAGGTAGTACAGGCCGAGGCAGTCGAGAAGAAGTTCACCACCGTGAGCCGGCACATCGAAGACCACTGGGGTCACTATCCGATGATTGAACAGCCGGCCGAATACGCCGAGGTCGTTTCGTACCTGGCTCGAGAGTTGGCTGGCTTGTGACAGCTCATCCCTTGGGCTCTGGCCGTGTTGTTGCGAGCGGGGCCGGAGCGAAGGCAGCAAACCTCGACAGAGCTGCCGCGGCAGGGATCGACGTGCCCAACGGCTTTGTCGTGCCGGACGGCGTTGCGCTCGACGACACAAGCATGTCGTGGTCGATCGCGGCAGCGTCGATCTCGCTCGGTCCGACCGTGGCGGTGCGGTCGGCCTTCTCAGCCGAAGACGGTGAGGCAACGGCGATGGCCGGCCGGTTCGAGACCGAGCTCGGGGTCGAGAACGTCGAGTCGGCCGTGATTGCTGCGGTCGAGCGAGTGCGGGCCTCGGGCGAGGTCGTGCCGTCGGCCCGGCGAGATGTGCTCGTCATGCAGATGGTCAAGGCGCAGCGAGCCGGTGTGTTGTTCACCGAGCAGCAGTTCGAAGACGATCTCGTCAATGTGGTGTCCGGACTCGCCGACTCGCTCGTGTCTGGCGCCGAGGCGGGCGAGGAGCTCCGGCTGGCCAAAGTCCGATGGCTCGAACGGCCCGACAAATCGTTGCCGCCGTGGCAGCAACGACTCGCCCTGCTGATGCGTGAGGTGCGGGCCGAGTTTGGTGAGAGGGAGTGGGACATCGAGTGGGCCGACGACGGAGAAACCTGCTGGCTGGTGCAGCTGCGACCGATCACCGCTGCTCCTCGCCGCAACGAGACGTTCACGATCGCCAACCACAAAGAGATCCTGCCCGAGCTGCCGTCTGTGCTCATGGCCAGCCTGGTGGAGTCGTCGTCGCACGACCTGATGAGCTTCTACCGCGACATCGACCCCGACCTTCCTGTCGATCGACCCTTCATCGAATCGTTCGCTGGTCGCCCCTATATCAACCTCTCGCAGCTCACCGACCTGCTTCGCCGGCTCGGCCTCCCGACCGCGCTGCTCGCCGATTCGCTCGGAGGTGAACCCGAACTGCTGGTTGGGCCCAACCCTCGCCGGCTGCTGCGCTCGTTGCCGACGCTCATCAAACTCGGATTCGCCCAACTCACCTCCGCTGGTCGAGCAGCAGACGCCGAGAAGGCGATCGCTGAGTTTGCTGCGGCCGATCTGGCCGACTTCGATGCGACGCTCGGTGCCCTGCGCTCGTGTTACGTCGAATTGGTGACGCAGATGTCGTCGTTGGCAACGGCCATGACCGGGCCGGTCGCCATTCTTCGCCTCACGGGATCGCTCGAGAATCACCTCAGGTCGCAACGCACGCCGGGTACGCGAATGCTCGACGATTTGGCGCCGATGGCTGCGCTGGCTCGATCGGACGACGCCGTAAAGGCCGAACTCGTTGCTGGCCGACTGCCGACCGACCCGGCCTTCGCCCGACTGTGGGATGCCTGGGTCGCTCAACACGGTCACCGTGGCGTGTTCGAAAGCGACGTCGCTCGGCCCCGCTTCGCCGAGGCACCGGCGCCGATTCTCGCCTCGATCCTCAGTCACAAGGACAACAGTCACTCGAGTAGTGCTGGCCTGAAAGACCGGCTCACCTGGCCGATCTGGTTCTTCGCTCGACGCCCGATGGCCGCTCGTGAACAGATTCGTTGGTCGGCGATGCGTTCGTTCGGCATCATCCGCGCCCGATTGCTCGCCCTTGCCGCCGAGGCAGTCGCTGATGGCCGTTTGCCAGAGGTCGAGGCCGTGTGGGATCTCGCTATCGACGAGCTCATCGGCCTCGATTGTGGCGTTGCCTTCAGTGCCGAACAGTTGGCGGAGCGCCGCGCTCTCGTGGCCGAGCGAGCGGAGCATCGTCTCCCCGATCTGGTCCGCCGGTTTGACGATCTCGCCGAGCTGAGCGGAACGAGCAGCGGCGACGGATCGGGCGTGTTCTCCGGGGTGTCGCTCACCACTGGTGAGGTGCGCGGTGTCGCCCTGCGCTGTGCCGAACCGCCAGCAGGTCTTCCTGATGGTTTCGATGCCGAGACGACGGTGCTTGTGGCCCGCAGTGTCGATGCCGGTTGGGTCCCGTCATTCGGTCAGGTGGCCGGCGTTGCCGTCGAGATCGGTGGCGACCTTTCACACGGTTCGATCATCCTTCGCGAGCTGGGCCTGCCCGCAGTGACGAACCTCGGCGAGATCGGCGATGAGATCCTCACTGGCGATCAGGTAGTGCTCGACGCTGGCGCTGGCCGCCTCGTCCGCATCGATCCCGATGGCGAAGCTGAGCCGGGAGACGTCGATGCCTGAAGGACACGTGCTGCACCGAGCGGCCCGGTTGCAGGGCAAGAGGTTCAACGGCCACGAGCTGGCCGTGAGCTCACCCCAAGGCCGCTTCGCCGACGAGGCTCGTCAGCTCGACGGGCAAGTGCTCGAGATGATCTCGGCCAAAGGCAAGCACATCTTCTATCGGTTTGAGTCTGACGACACGATCCACGTTCACCTCGGTCTGTTCGGCAAGTACCGGCTGAGCAAACCGCCGTTTCCGACGCCGTCTCCCAACTGTCGGTTGCTCATGCAAACCGACGAGAACGAGCTGCACCTGGCTGGGCCCAACCAGTGTCGGATTCTCAACGGTGAAGAGGTTGACGAGGTGCTCAACCGTTTGGGCCCCGACCCGATCGTCAACGCCAAAGGTGATCGTGAGGAGTTCATCCGCCGGGTCGAACGACGCAAGATTCCCATTGGTCGAGCGATCATGGACCAGAATCTGATGGCTGGTGTCGGCAACGTGTATCGGTCGGAGCTGCTGTTTCAGATCGGCGTGCACCCGTGGCGCAAAGCCAACGAGATCTTCCCCGAGACGCTTGGCCAGCTCTGGGATCACGCGGTGCGAGAGTTGAAGGCAGGGGAGCGGGTCGGCAAGATCATCACCGTCGACCCGGTCGATGTTGACGCTGAGAAGCGCTCGCAACTCACCCGTCACGAACGGCTCTACGCCTACAAGCGTCACGGCAAACCCTGCCGTCGGTGTGAGACCCCGATCAAGCACGAAGACATCGACGGCCGCAACGCTTGGTGGTGCCCCACCTGCCAACCCGCCTAACCCCTGGCCCGTCTCGTAGGGGTCAGGTCTCAAACGTCAACACACCCTCGTTCTGGAGGCCGTAGGCGGCGTTTTTGCCGGTGGGAGACTCCAGTTCGGGGAAAGGGCGTGTGGGGGACTCCAGTTCGGAAGGGTTAGGTGCCGGAGCGGAGGGCGGAAATGGGTTCGGTGGCGGAGGCTTTCCAAGCGGGATAGGTGCCGGCCACGAGGCCAATGACGGCGCCGAGAACTGGCGCCCCGAAGGGCAGCCAGCTGTGGAGAATCGGCGTCCACGACTTGGTGGCCGACACCGCAACGACGGTGAGAATGCCGAGGCTGGTGCCGATCAACCCAGCCAACGCACCGAGCGCTCCCGACTCAAAGAGGAACTGCGCAGCGACGTGGCGGCGGGTGGCTCCGAGGGCTCGACGCAGGCCGATCTCGCCCGTGCGTTCGAGCACGCTCACGAGTGTCACGTTGGCAATTCCGATCGCTCCGACGAGCAGTGAGACACCGCCGAGGATGAGGAACAGCGAGTTGAGATCACCTTCGACACTCGACCGCACGGCCCGAGGCGATGGTGGGGTCGACACCCGGAGTTGATCTTGAGAATCGGGGGCCAACGCCGTCGCCGCCTGCGATCCGATGAGCTCGGCGGCCCCCACGTCGACCTCGATGTGCACTTCGGCGGGTGCCACCAACGACAGCCGGTCGCGGGCATAGCCATCGACCACCACGATCGCGTTGAGCAGGTCTGGCTCCCGCTCGACATCACGCAGAATGCCGATGACGGCAAACGTCTCCTCACCAACAAAGATTGCTGGACTGTTGTCGACCCGTGTGATGTTGAGGCGCCGGGCCGCCCCGGGCCCGAGCACCACGACGTTGTCGCCCCGCTCGCTGTGGCCATCGTCGAAGACGCGCCCCGTTTCGACCGTGGCCCGAACCGCGTCGAAGAGTCCCGGGCTTGCAGCGATCACGGTCACCTGAAACTCGTTGCTGCCGAGTGGATCGACCACGGGCACCGAGCGGGCGAGGCCATCGATCTCGACTTCAGACTTCGTACCCGCGGCAACCACACCGTTGAGTCGAGTTAGCCGGTCACCGGCATCGAACGGGATCACGCTGACCTGCACGTTGTTGCGGCCCTGGTTGCGAGTCTGGGGCTCGACCAACACTCGGGTCGCTTCGAGCTCGTTGAACCGCGACACCACCTGATTGCTCGCGGTCTTGGCTAGTCCAAGTGTCGACACGAGTGCGGCAACGCCGAGGATGGTGCCGAGCGCCGTCAACAGCGTTCGGGCTGGCTTCGCCGTGAGTGCGATGGTGGCCTCGCTCAGCAGATCCCTCACCGAGAAGTGCGATTCGTTGAACTGGCTGCCGTAGGACAACGGCAGCTCAGCGTCGTCGCTCTCCGCGGGTTGGACGTCTCTCATCGAACGTCCTCGGTCATCTGACCGTCGTTGATGCGGACGCGACGCTGGGCTCGCTCCGACACGTCTTCATCGTGGGTAATGACCGCCAAGGTGAGCCCGCCCTCATGGAGCTCATCAAAGAGGTCAAGAATTTGTGCGCTGGTGACCGAGTCGAGGTTGCCGGTCGGCTCGTCGGCGAGCAAAAGACTCGGCTTGCCGACGAGCGCTCGGGCCACCGCAACTCGCTGGCGCTCACCACCAGAAAGGGTGGTGGGGTAGGCGTCGAGCCGGTGGCTCAGACCTACCTGCGTGAGTGCGGCCTCGGCCCGTTCCCTTCGGCCAGCGCGGCTGTGTGGCCGGTACACCTCGGACAGCATCACGTTCTCGACGGTTGTCCGGTGGCCGAGCAGGTGGAACGACTGAAACACAAAGCCGATCCGGCTCGAACGAAGCCCGGCTCGATCTCGCTCTGTCAGGTCTTGGGTGTCGATGCCATCGAGGCGGTAGACGCCATGGGTCGGCTGATCGAGCAGTCCCAACAGGTGCAGCAACGTCGACTTGCCAGAGCCGGACGGGCCCACAATTGCCACGTAGTCGCCCTCGTCGATCCGCAGGTTCGCACCGTCGAGGGCCCGCACCGGCGGCGTGCCGGCGAACTCTCGCGATACCTCGTCGAGCTCGACAACCGTGGCGGTCATCCGTCTTCGCTCTCGCTGTCGTCGCTCTCAGCGTCGCCGCTCTCAACGTCTTCTTCGGCATCGTCCTGTGACTCGCCAGCGTCGACCGGAGTGTTGCGGCCAACGATCACCCGGTCGCCCGCCTCGAGTTCGCCATCGACTGGGGTGATCTCCACCAGCCCAAGGGCTCGCGCGTTCAGACCGGGCACCACCGTGACGGTCTCGACTGTTCCGTCCTCCCGCTCGACCTCGACCCGCGATGAGCCGTCGGCCCCTGCCGATAGCGCAGCGAGCGGCACCGCCAGCACCTCGCCCTCGGTCGAGGCAAACGGAATCGTCACCCGCAAGCTCTGGTTGATTGCATCCTCGGGCACGTCATCGACCGGCTCGAGGCGAACGGCATACCGATCAGCCCCGATGTCGGGTCCGCCCGGATTGTCGGCAACAAAGGCGACAACAGCCTCGATCTCGATGCCGAGTTCGTCGTCGTCCAAGATCGCGGTCGCACCCTCCGCGAGGAGACTGCGATCGGCCGCACTGATCGATGCGGTGATCTTCAGACCCGAACCGGTCACGGTCATGACCGGGCCCTGCGGAACATCACCGACATCAGCCCGAAGCGTTTGCACCTCGGAGGGAAGATTCGGCAAGAAGAGAAGCTCGGCCGCCGGAAACGACACGCCCGTCTCGGCCTCGAGCCGATTGAGCGCGTCTTGCGCTTCCTGTACGGCTTCGTTGGCAGCAGTGATGCCGTCTTGGCTACCGGTCTCGTTGGCCTGGGCGATCGCCTCGGAGCGGGCTGCTTTGGCTACTTCGAGATCGATCTCGGCGTTGCGCACCGCCGACTCATGCTCTCGAAGATCGCCAGCTTCTTCCTCGTTCATGAGGCCACCGACAGCTTGTTGTTGATCACGTGCTTCGCGGGCCCGCGCCAGATTCTCCTCGGCGTTGGTGACTGCGCGGTCGAGTTCGAGGCGCTGCGACTGGGGCAAACCCTCCGCACTCGCAGCCTCCTGAAGGCTCGACTGTTGCGAGCGGGCGTCCCGTAGCGTCCGCCTGGCCTGCTCGACCCGGTCGAGGTCGTCGGCTGAAGGTTCATCAGGGCTGTAACCGGCCTGGCGGTACAGAGCGGCAACCGCTTCCTCGGTGGATGCGTCGAACGTGCCATCGACCGGCCCGGGATCAAAACCCAAACGCACAAGGCTCTCTTCGAGCTGTCGGACGTCAGGCCCTTCGAGCGTTGGCGTCAACGACCGGAACACCGGAAGCTCGCCTTGCAACACGATCACGGGGCGGCCAGCAACTTCCACGACAACGTCGCCTTCGGCCAGCTGCTCACCCTCCGCCTTCGGGAGTCGAGTGACGATCGCGACCCCATCGGCAGAGCCGGTGATCGAAATGTCAGTCGACTCGGTGAAGGCCACCTGGCCTCGTGTCACGATGTTCGACGAGAGATCTCTCTGCTCAACGGGCACCGTGATCAACGAGGCCTCGGGCGCCTCGGCCTCCGCCGCAATGTCGGCCGGGGATTTGATGCGCTGGCCTGCAAACCAGCCCAGGGCGGCGGCGATGACGGCAACCGCCGTGACCACCGCCAGAGTCGTACGGCGATTCATCAGCCTTCAGCTGTTGCTTCGAACTCGCTCAGCCGGTCGGCGTTCTCGGCGAGGAAATCGTTCTCGTACTCGATCCGAATATCGCTGAACAGCACTTCCATCTGCAGGTTGCTGCCGTTGCAGTCCCACGTGGCGACCGCATGCTCGATCTCTTCGGCCTGGATGGCACCGAGCAGCTCTTTGTCTTCGTCGCTCAGCTCTTCGTCGAAGGCGGTTTCGTAGAAGGCTTCGATTTCCTCTTCGGACATCGTGGTGGGATCAAGACCGGCCTCGATGAGTGGGTCGCCCGTCAGGCTCGGCCCGATATCGGCCATCTTGGTTTCGTACTCCTCGTAGAGGTCATCCATGTCGATGTATTCGAGGCCACGCTCGGCCATGCACGAGGTCACCTCGGCGATGTGATCGGCCACCCGTGGGTCGGCCTCGAGTCGCTCGTAGAGGTCTTCGATTTCGTCGCCGAACTCCATGAAAAAGTCCTGCTCGGGGCCGCCAAACGACGTGGTGTCGTTCCAGGCCTTGAACTCGCAGCCGTTGGGTTCGAAGTCCTGGTAGGCCTCTTCCCATTCTGCTTCGGTCGCGTCAGGAGCGAGCTCGGGCTCATCGCCGTACAGCGCCTCGAAGTACGCCTCCTGGTCTGCGACCGACAGCGACTCGACATAGGTCTGGTTCGGGTCATCTTGTGGCTCTTCGATGCTGTCCATTTGCTCGTCGTTCCAGCCGACGAGGTCTGGGCCGACCTGCGTCTGGGTGAAGCGCTGGGTGGAGATGCCGTGGCCATACTTCTCAGTCCAGGCCCGGCTGCCCCACGGCAACTCTTCCTCATCGACGCTGAAGGCCGTGAAGTTCGAGTTGTCGATCGGGGTGTACTCGAAGCCTTGCTCGCGCATGCACTGGGCGATGCTCTCTTCGGCCCTGAGGGCATCTTCGGCGAACTGGGCCTGCGTCTCGTCGCTGTTGAAGTCGAGGTTGGTGTCGACTCCAAGGAAATCCATGAGCGGCGATTCGTACTCGATGTCCTCGAATGACTGCGGACCGTCGTCTTCGGGAGCTGCGGCTGCGGTGGTCTCACCGCTGTCGCCACAGGCTGTTGCGCCGAGAGCGACCGCAAAGATGATGGGAAGCCAACGCTTCATGGGAGTTCCTCCGTCGTGGGTGCGTACGGAAGGAAGACGCCGCACCGCTCAGAACGGTTCCGTTTGCGCGGAGAAACTTCGAGAACTCTTTGAAGCGGCTGCTGAGCGGTGGTCTACAGGAGGTTCCGCACGGCGTCGATGGTGTCGGCTTGGGCCGCCTCTTTGTCAGCCCGGTAGGCCCGCACCCGAGCGAACCGCAGGGCGACCCCACCGGGGTAGCGGCTCGACGATTGGGCTCCGTCGACCGCAATCTCAACCACGAGGTCGTGGGTGATGTAGACGGTGTGGCCCGTCGCGCTCTCGTGAGTCCGGCGCTGCAGGAACTGTTCGGTCTGCCACGCCAACAGCTCGTCAGTCAGCCCTTTGAAGGTCTTGCCCACCATGATGAACTCGCCAGTGTCGGGATCGCGAGCGCCGAGGTGGAGGTTCGACAACCAACCCTGCCGGCGGCCATGGCCCCACTCGGCCGCCAGCACCACCAGATCGAGGGTGTGGACGGGCTTCACCTTGCGCCACGACTTGCCCCGACGGCCCGCTTCGTAGGTGCCGTCGAGCGCCTTGACCATCACCCCTTCGTGACGCTTTGCGAGGGCTTCGTCGAGATGTAGTTGAGCTGCGTCGGCTTCGCTGGTGGAGATCGCAGGTATGGCGTGGTCGCCGACGAGCTCTTCGAGCAGTTGGCGTCTCGTTGCCAGCGGCTCATCGATCAGGCTTTGCCCGTTGAGCTCCATCACATCGAAGAAGAACGGCCGCATGGCGCCGCCGGTAGAGCCGGTACCGGAGTCGGTGGCGTCGGGGCCCGCCTCTTCGGCTGAGCCAGGCTCCTGCCCGAGCTGACTCATCGTGTCTTGAAAGGCCAGGGGCGTGTCGTCGTGCATGAAGCCCATCACCTCGCCGTCGAGGACGACGCTCGAACAGGCGAAACCCTCGACGATCTCGACCACAGACGGCAGCCGATCGGTGACGTCGTTGAGGTTGCGGGTGTAGACACGAAGCTGCTCGGCAGTTCGGTGCACCTGAATACGGGCGCCGTCGAGCTTCCACTCGACAGACGACTCACCGGTGTGTTCGAGCGCCTCAGCAACATCGGCCGCCGTCGACGCGAGCATGGGCAAGATCGGTCGACCGGCTTCGAGCGTGATCTGGGACAAGCCCTCGTCGCCGACCGTGAGGGCAACAACGGCGGCATGGCCAAGATCGCCACTCAGCATGGCCGCCCGTCGGACGGCGGCGATCTTCACCTTGGCCGCTTTGGCCACCGCATCGGTCACCACACCACCGAGCGCTCCCTGACGCAGATCGCCGATCAGAACGTGTCGGACGAACTCCTGCTCGACGGCGGTCGCCCTGGTGAAGAACGATTCGAGCAGGGCAGTGCGCTCAGCTTCCGACCCGGCGCCCGTCGTGGCGGCCACCTCGTCGATCAGACGATCCAGCTCGAGTATTTCGATGGTGGGGGAGTCGGCCGCCGTCACCTCGATCGACCCGACTGTGGCCCACCCAACACCGACGCGGCCCTGTCGAGCCGAGCCGGTGAGAAAGCCGATGGCCGCTTCGATCTCGGTGGGGGCCAGCTCGCTGATCACCGACGCGAGCAACTCGCTCTTGGCCTTGCGGCTCGATGTTGCCGCTACCGCTTGCGACGTTTCGGCCAACAGGTGGAGAAGCATCAATCGAATGTAGGTTCCGATTCCGACCAAGGCGCAAGCTACGGCAAATCGCTGTCGTGGTGTCGCAGCCTGGCCCGGGGCCCAGCCAACCCGTAGGCTCCGCCCATGCTGTTGACGGACGCAACGATCGACCCGGCCACGTTTGCCGCTGAGACCGGTTGGGAGTCGAAACCTGAAGGGCTGTGCAAGGGCGACGTGTGCGTGCCAGCTCCCGAAGCGCTCGCTGTCGACGGCCAGCTCGACGCAGCTGCCGTCGCTGCAAAGCTCGGTATGGCAATCGTGCGCGACGAGGCAAGCGGCGTCGCCGTCCTCGGCCCCGAGAGCGGCGGTCGAGCGTTGACCAGTGCAACCGTGCCCGACCTCAACCTCGAAGATGTCGACGGCAACCCGTTCGACCTGGCCTCACTGCACGGGCGAAAGGTGTTGCTTGTCGCCTGGGCGTCGTGGTGAGGCTGTCGTCACGACCTGCCCGTGTGGCAGGAACTGCACGCAGAACTCGAGCCGAAGGGCACCACCGTCGTGACGGTTGCCCTCGACCTCGATCCTGAGAAAGCCAGGCCATTCATCGAGGCGGCGTCGCCAACGCACCCGTCGTTGATCGACCGTCACCATCATCTCGATCGGTCCCTCGGCATCGTCAACGTGCCAATGGCCGTGTGGATCGATGAGACGGGCACCCTGGTGCGCCCGGCCGAAGCTGCCTCGATCAAGGTGAGCGCGATGCGCTCGATGGAGATTCCCGAAGACACACCGGATCGCGTGAAGGCCTTGCTGACCGAGGCCCGCAAGATCCCGGGCCGGCCTGAGGAGTACCGCGCGGCGATCGTCGATTGGGCCAACAAGGGTGCAGACAGCGCGTTCGCATTGTCGCCAGAGGAGGTGATCGAACGCAGCCAAGGTCGCCCCATCGAACACAGCGAAGCTGCCGCATCGTTTGAGCTCGGCTGCCATCTCTATGAGACAGCCGGCAAGGATGCGGCGATCCCGCTGTGGAAGCGGGCCCACGAGCTGCACCGCGAGAACTGGACCTACAAGCGCCAAGCGTGGACGCTCGAGACCACGGCCGAAGGTGAGCCGAGCGATCTCTTCCAGGAGGTCGGCGACGTCTACGGCACGTCGTGGCTCGATGATGTCGTTGCGCTCGGTGGCGGCGAGAACTACGCCATCGTCCCCGACCTCGATTGACGGCTGGCTCGCCTGAGGTTCGGCAAGAGAATCACCGAGCACCCGCTCAGAAGGCGGTGCTTGGCAAATCCTTGGTGTCGGCTTCGATGGCGTCAACGATCACTGTTGCAACATGGGCGGGGTCGAGACCGGCGGGAAAGTCTGGCGCCGTGCCAGCGATCGCCCGCTGGGCGAGCCCGGTTTCGGTGTGCCCGGGACGGGCATCGAGAATCTTCACTTTGGCCCGGCGGGCCTCGCGCTGAAAGGCCTCGTCGAATGAACGGACCGCCGCCTTCGATGCTCCGTAGGCGGCCATGCCGGGGAGGTTCTGCTCGGCGATCACACCGGAGATGTTCACGATCATGCCGTCGGCGCTCATCGAGCCGAGCGCAGCCTGCGCAACAAAGACGGGAATGAACGTGTTGGTGAGAAACAGCTCCTCCAACACATCCGGTTCCAGCTCAGCCACCGGCCCGAACGCAACCACGCCGGTTGCGTTGACGACCACATCGAGCTTGCCGGCGGCCTGCACGGCTGCTTCCACTGCGGTTCGGGCCATCGAAGGATCGCGCAGATCGAGCGCAACTTTGGTGCCGGCTACGTCGAGTTCGTCCAGCCGTTGCTGATCTTGGGACACCATCGTGACGGTTGCCCCGCGATCGGCCGCCAAGCGGCTGATGTGGGAGCCAAGCCCACCGGTCGCACCGAGAACAAGAACAGAAGAGCCAGAGAGTGAAGGCATGCCTTGGTGATAGTACGAATCGGCCGTCGGTGAAGGACCGACGCGGCCTGCCTAGGCCGCGATGCAGTCGGCGCAGCGACCGAGGAGGTCGATGCGGTGGTGCTCGCCGGTGAAGGTTGCCTGCGCAGCGACGGCCTCGAGCGCGTGGTGGAGTTGGTCTTCGACATCGTCAGGGAGCGTCATGTCGAGCACGAGACCACAGTCGGTGCACACCAAGTGATGGTGATGGGCGCCGGTGACTTCTTCGGTGAGTTCGAAGCGAGCGTGGTCGGCGGAGGTGACGATTCGGTGGACGACCCCGGCTTCTTCGAGCACCGCCAAGTTGCGGTAGGCCGAGCTCTGGGCCAACCCACTGCGTGACTCGAGCACGCCGGCAATCGTCAGCGGAGCGTTTGCAGAGGCGAGTGTCTCGACGATGGCTCGTCGGTTGCCGGTGTAGCGCTGATCGCAGGAACGAAGCTTGGACAGGGCGAGATCATGTACTTCGCTCATCTTCATCGTTCGGCTTGGCTCCACGGCCCTAGACTAGCGTGAAGAGAAAACAAGAACGGCTGGGAATCTCACCCCCAAATTTTGAGAATCGGTGGGAACTTTTCCAACAAAACGGGCGTTCTCACTACAGACTGGACTCTCGGGCCGCCTGCGCGGGCTGAGATGAAGGTTGCACACCAACCAAGCCTTCTCCAAGAGAGGAAAACATGGCTTACACGCAATCCGCCAACATGTCACCGGTCATCAACGCACCGGACGAGGCACGCGCCGCCTTCATCGTGAAGGTCTACCAGCACCTCGCCCTCGCTGTTGGCGCCTTCGTGGCATTCGAAACGCTTCTGTTCCTCAGCGGCATCGCCGAGGCGATGTACGAGTTCTTCTTCGTCAGCGGTGGCAACTTCGCCTGGCTCGCCCTCATGGGCGGTGTCATGGTCGGTCAGTGGTTTGCGGGACAACTCGTCAGCAAGCTCGACAACCCCGCAGCTCAGTACGGCGGCCTGTTCGCCATCGCCGGCCTGCAGTCGCTGATCTTTGCCCCGTTCCTGTTCCTGGCGTTCAACTCGCCCACCTACGGCGGCGGCACCGTATGGACCGCAGCCGTCATCACGGGTGTTGGCTTCGCCGGACTCAGCCTCATTGCGTTCGTCACCCGTCGTGATCTCGGCTTCTTGCGCCCGATCGTGATGTGGGGCTTCATGGCAGCGCTTGGCTTGATCATCGCTTCAGCGATCTTCGGCTTCCAGCTCGGCATCATCTTCAGCGTCGCAATGATCGGCCTTTCGGGCGCTGCGATTCTCTATCAGACCCAGGACATCATCCGCCGTTACCCCGAGTGGGCCTACGTCGGCGCAGCCGTTGCGCTGTTCAGCTCGCTGATGACGATGTTCTGGTACGTGCTGCGCCTCGTCATGCAGCTCACCCGCCGCTGACCCAACCCCGAACTGGAGTGCCCTACCGGCGGAAACGCCGGTAGGAGCCTCCAGAACTGAATGTGCGTTCCGAACTGGAGGCTCACGCCGGCTGAAACGCCGGTGGGGGCCTCCAGAACGGTTTTGGGCTACTTGCTGTAGTCGTAGAAGCCGCGGCCGGACTTTCGTCCGAGGAGGCCGGCTTCGCACATGCGAGCCAGCAGCGGCGGGGGAGCATAGAGCTGCTCCTTGAACTCTTCGTAGAGCGACTCGGCAACCGCCTTGGTGGTGTCGAGGCCGATGAGATCAGCGAGGGCAAGCGGCCCCATGGGGTGAGCACAACCGGTGACCATGCCCTGGTCGATGTCTTCCTTCGACGCAAAGCCCGACTCGTACATCCGGACCGCAGAAAGGATGTAGGGAATCAACAGCGCATTCACGATGAAGCCCGCACGGTCTTGCGACATGATCACGCGTTTGCCCAGCTGCTCACTCGAGAACTTCTCGGCGGTTTCGATGGTTTCGCTCGAGGTGTGCAGCGAGGTGACGAGCTCGACGAGGTGAAGCACCGGCACCGGGTTGAAGAAGTGGATGCCGATGACGTGCTCGGGTCGGCGGGTGGCCATCGCCACCTTCATGATCGGGATCGACGAGGTGTTCGACGCCAGGATGGCGCTCGGATCTTCGACGATCTCGTCGAGCTTGCGGAAGACGCTGGTTTTGGCTTCTTCGCTCTCGATGATCGCTTCGACCACGAGTTGGCGATCAGCCATGGCATCGAGCTCGGCGGAGAACTCGAGCCGATCGAGGATCGCCACCTGTTCGGATGGCTCGAGCTTGCCGCCTTTGACGGCCCGATCGAGCGACTTTTCGATCCGGGCCCGGCCAGCCTTTGCCGCCTCTTCAGAGGCCTCGACCACGACCACATGGGAGCCAGATCGGGCGGATACTTCAGCGATGCCGGACCCCATGAGACCAGCACCAACGACACCTACACGTTCAACAGTCATCCCCGACATTGTGCCAGATCGAGTATCGATGCGGCTCTCTGAGCCGGGGCTTGTTCCGCTTCGGTCCGGCCAGCACCGTTGCCAGCCGGACCGAAGCAGAAGGTCATGAGCCGAATTCGAACCCGAGCTCGTCTTCGGTGAGGATCTGATCGGCTGGTGGGGCCTGAATGTCGACGTCGGCGCCGTAGTCGAACATTTCGAATTCCATCCGGGCCGACTCCAAGTCGGGATCGTCGATCAGGCTGCCGCTGAGGTCGAGGCTGAACTTGCGAACGAGTCCGTCGCCATCGATCCAGAAGTCCATCGGGAACTCGGTCGACACACCGCCGAGCTCGGCCTCGAACTCGGCCCGCTCTGCCGGGGTCATGGTTGCGGCGAGTTCTTCGGTGTTGATCAAGGCTCGATAGTGCGTGGTGTCGACGCCGCGAAGGTTCTCGGTGCCCAGCTCTTCGATGGTTGCGTTTGCATCCCGTAGATCGTCGAGGATGGCCGTTGGGGAGCTGCCGCCGCCCACGCCGAAGCCTTCGGTGATGGCACCAGACTCTTCGGCTGATGTCTCGAGCCAAACGTCTGACTCGCCGGTGACCAGCGAGAGCAAGCTCCAGTTGACGTAGGCCTTGTCGCCGATCTGAACGACCCGCAACGGATCAGCAAAGAACTCGCCGAACAGTGCCAGTTCTTCGGCATCTTCTTGGCCTTCGAGGGCTGCGAGAATGCCGCTGAAGTCCATGGTGATGTCAGACGAGTTGTTCTCGAGGTCGTACGCACCGAAGAAGGTGAGTGCGAGCTCACCCGGAAGTTCGGAACCCTCACGGCCGACCATGAAGATGCCGCCTTCGAAGCGGGCCGTCGAGACCTCGGCGTCCTCAGCGAAGGTTTCGGCGAGGAGCGACGAGCCGAGCGTGTTTGCGACCGCTTGGGTGCTGTCTTTGCTCTCGTCGGTGCTGTCCTCTGTCTCGATGACCTCTTCGGTGTCGTTGATGTTGAGGCCGTCGACGGTGTCGTCGCCATCAGCATCGTCGACCGGTTCTGCGTCGATCGGATCTGGGTCAGAGAGTGCGTCGTCGGAAGCGACAGGTTCGCTGCTGCCGAGCGTGGTCTCGGTGAGGACCGGGGCGCTGGCACCGAGGTCCGGGTCTTCTGCTGGCCCGCAGGCGCTGGCCACGACGGCCAGAACCGACAGCAGCACGACAACTAGGCGATGCTTCCGAAGCGTGTTCATCTCTACCTCCGCCGAGAGTGGTCCTCGGCAATTCGAACATTGGTGTCGGACATCTATGACGCAATCTTGAGCCGAACGGTTCCCAAAAACCGAAGACTCCCCCAGATTCGCCGCAGGACAACCCCTGACGATGGCTGGAGTCACCGCCCCACTCCGGCTGGTTCCGTATAGTCGGCCGCGTGGATCCTGAAGAGTTTCGAGCCGCCGGACACGCCCTCATCGATTGGATCGCAGACCACCGCTTGGCCGCCGACCAACGGCCGGTCTTGGCTCAGGTCGAACCAGGCGAGATTCGAGCCGGCTTCCCCACCTCGCCACCGGATACCCCCATCTCGTTCGACGCTCTGACGGCCCTCCTCGAAGAGCGAGTCGTCCCTGGCCTCACTGAAGTGCAGCACCCCATGCACTTCGGGTGGTTCCCATCAAACGCATCGTTGGCATCGGTGCTCGGCGACATCGCGTCCGGCGGTCTCGGCAACCTCGGCATCTCGTGGGAGAGCAGTCCGGCCCTCACTGAAGTCGAAGAGGTGATGTGCGATTGGATGCGTCAACTGGTCGGCCTGTCGGATCGTTGGCACGGAACGATTCACGACACAGCGTCGACGACTTGTCTCGTCGCCCTCCTCGTGGCCCGTGAGCGAGCGACCGGACTCGAACAAAACAGCGGCGGGCTGCAAGCCGTCGACTCTCCACTGATGGTCTACACCACTGCGGAAGCCCACTCGTCTGTTGCTAAGGCGGCGTTGTTGGCCGGCTACGGATGGGACAACATCCGCACCGTCGACATCGACCCGCAGACTCGGGCCATGGTGCCTGCCTCGCTCGAAGCGGCCATGGCCGAAGACCTGAGCGCCGGCCGCATCCCGTCAGCCGTTGTCGCCAGCGTTGGCACCACCGGCACCACCGCCTTCGATCCGGTTGATGCCATTGCTGACGTGGTCGAACGCAGTACGTCCACACCCTGGATCCATGTCGACGCAGCCATGGCTGGGACAGCGATGCTCCTCCCGGAGTGCCGTGAACTCTGGCACGGCGTCGAGCGTGCTGACTCGATCACCTGGAACCCACACAAGTGGATGGGCACGATTCTCGACTGCTCGTTGTTCTACGTGCGCAACGGGACCGAGCTCGAGTCGGTCATGTCGACAAACCCCAGCTACCTCCAATCGACCGCCGATGGAGCCGTCACGCAGTATCGCGACTGGGGTATCCCGCTCGGCCGGCGCTTCCGGTCGCTCAAACTCTGGTTTCAACTCGAGTTGGAGGGCATCGAGGCAATCCAAACTCGTATTCGTCGTGATTTGGACAACGCCCGCTGGCTAGAAGGTGAGATCGAGTCTGAGGACGGTTGGTCAGTGATCGCCCCTGTCGCCCTCCAGACGATCTGTGTTCGTCACGTGCCACCGGGGTTCACCAGCGAGCAGCTCGACGACCACACACTTCGCTGGGTTCGTGCGATCAACGATTCAGGTGCCGCCTACCTCACGCCGGCTCGGATCGAGACGCCCGACCGTCTCGGCAGCTGGGCAGTGCGCATTTCGGTCGGAGTCGAAAACACCGAACGTCACCATCTCGTGGCGCTCTGGAAGCTGATGCGCGAGGCGGCTACATCGTCGCTGAGTTGATGGCCGTGCCGTACATGTCGAGCACGCCGTCCATCTCGAGCGGGGACAGCAGCGCTGGGCTTCCGGCTGCAGTTGCTCTCAAGAATCGGTCAGACAGTGCTTCGACGGTCTTGGCCAGCATCATGGCTTGCGCCGGCGTACTCGCCACCGTCACTTGGCCATGATTCGCCAGGAGACACGCCCTCCGGTCGGTCAGCGCCGATGTCACTGATTCGACAAAGGCCTGCGATGCAAACACCGCGTATTCGGAGCAACGAATCGAGTGGCCCCCAGCAAGAGCCACGGTTTCGTGAAAGGCCGGGATGTCTTTGCGGAGCGAGGCAAGGGCTGCAGCCGCAGGCGAATCGAGGTGGAGAATGGCCCGAACGTCGTGGCGAGCGGCATAGATGTGGCGATGCAGCACCAGCTCTCTCGTCAACCGATCGGAGTAGTTGTCGTGCTCAACGGCTGGCCCAACCTGAATGATGTCGTCGGCGATGAGGTCGGCGCCGGTCGAATCGGGAGGCGTGATCAGCAACGAACCGCCAGACAGGCGAGCGCTGGCAATGCCCGGTGTGCCGTCGCTCATCCCCGATTGGTTTGCGTCGAGCACGATCTGGATGAGTGAGCGGCGGAGGTCGCGCTCGATCTCTCGCTCTGCAGCAGAGCGAGCGCGAGTTCGCTCTCGTGCTGTCAGATCGATCTCGTTCGCCACCTTGTCAGGATGCCGTTGGATACACCCATATTGCGACGTAATAGTCACGTTTCAGAACCTGGGCGGGACGAACGACGTGACACCTACACTCCGCGATTGATGGACCTCGAGAATGTGCAGATGATTGCGACCGACATCGATGGCACGATGCTGCGCACCGACGGGACGCTTTCTGCGGCGACAAGAGCGAGCCTGTGGCGAGCCCATGAAGCGGGCATCCACGTGGTCCCGGCAACAGGCCGTCCCTACGTTGTGGCCCGGGACGTGATCGAGGCGCTCGGGATCAACGAGTTCTGGGTCTTCGCCAATGGCGCCGTCACGCGCCACATTGGCCGAGCCGAGACCGTTCGAGCATCGTGGATGGACCGCGACCTTGCGATCAGCGTCGTTGACCGGCTTCGTGAGGCCCTACCTGGCGTCGGATTCGCCATCGAGTTCGATCTCGACGTGGCCTATGAGGCTGGGTTCGAAGCGCTTGTGCCCGTGCGGCCAGACGGCGCAGCGGTGGCCGATATCACCGCGGCCATCGACCGCGATGTGCAAAAGGTGCTCGTGTTTCACGATGGTTCGACCCTCGATGAGCTCTACGGCATCGTGAGCGCGGCCCTCGGCGACGATGGCGTTGCCTCATACTCGGGTCTTGGCTTCGTCGAGGTGGCGGGCGCTCACGTCACAAAGGCCGTGGCGCTGGATGCCCTTGCCGCCGATCTCGGATTTTCTGCTGCAGAGGTCGCCACCTTTGGCGACAACCACAACGACATTCCGATGTTGGAGTGGGCCGGCACGAGTTTCGCGATGGCGAACGGCACAGACGACGCCAAAGAAGCGGCACACCACGTGATCGGCCACACCGATGACAATGCGCTCGCCACGATTGTCGACCAGATTGTGGCCGCTCGCAGCTGAGCGGCGACGCAGCAACAGAGGCCGAGTCAGTCCGCCTCGGTGATGGGGAAGTGGCCGTCGTGACGGGCGAGTGCCTGTGCGATTCCTCGCACCCCATCGACACTGTTGAACAAGCCTTGGTGCGATGAGGTCACTTCGATGTTGATGGCCGCTGGGTCGAGGCACAAACGCCAATCGATGACGCCATCGCTGCGGGAGTAGACCGAAACGAGTTCGACGGAATCGGGGAACGGCAGGTAGCGGCGAGCATCGACCCACTCTTCTTCTTCAGGATCAACACGACCGAGCACGCCAGAACGCCAGATGCGGTCGAGGACCTCGGCCGGCACCTTCACCACGAGGTACTTCGGGTACTTCGTGCGCATCGGGCAACCGACAGCAATCACTTGGCGAACGAGCTCGGGATGTTCGACGGCGATCACTCGGCCGAACTGGCCACCCCGGCTGTGGCCGATGATGGCGACCTGCTCGCCGGTGGCTTCGATCAGGCTGTCGATCGCTTGCAGGCAGGCATCGACGCTGCTGATGGCTGGCCCCGCATTGCGGCCAACCGCAGCAACTCGCACCGTCCAGCCCGCGTTGTTGAGAATGTGTTCGAGCGCAACGGCAGAGGTCGGGTTGGCCAGGAAGCCCGGCACGATCAGCACCGGTCGGCCCCGGCCCTGCGGCACGTCCTCGCCCCGCCACAACGCACTGGCGCGCAACTTCCGCAGCTCGGTCGGTTTGCGCAACTCATTCCAGACCGGACGGCCGACCCAGGCAGCAATGCCCTTCGGCCCGGCGGGAAGCCCCGGGTGGTCGATGATCGGCGAGTTGTCGCGTCTTGGCTTTTTGGGTTGGGCCTTACTCATGCTGCACTCATGCGCCTACTCCCAGAAGCGGAACAGCGCGAATCCGTCAAAGGGAAGCGTCGGATCAATGGCGAACAAATCAAGCACCGTGCGAATGAGCGACCAGAACCCGTCGCGCACCGGATCAACAAACCAGATGGCGACAAAGAGCACCATCATGGCGTAGCGGCGAATGGGGGCGATGGCGACGAGCACCTCGCGAGGGAGATGGGGTTCGAGTGCGCCGAAGCCGTCGAGCCCGGGGATCGGCAGCATGTTGATCACAAAGGCGGTGACTTGCAGAAACCCGAGGAACGCAAGCGCCGGAGCGAGCACCGGAAAGCTGCTGCGATCGATGAGCCCGATCGAGAGTGGGAGCAGACATATCGCAGCAAAAACGAGGTTGGTGGCTGGGCCGGCGAGCGACACCATGCTGGCCGTACCACGAGAACGCAGCAGGCCTCGATTGATCCACACGGCGCCGCCGGGTAGGCCGATGCCACCAGCAAGCACGAGAAAGATCGGGAACGCAATCGAGGTGAGCGGGTCGGCATACAGCCGTGGGTCGAGCGACAGGTATCCCTTGTCGACAACCGTGACATCGCCGCCCCGATAGGCGGTGTAGGCGTGGGCGAACTCGTGGAAAATCAGCGAAACGATCCAACCGGCAACAACGAAGAGGAACACAGCGAAGCCAGCAGAGCCGATCTCACCGACGCACAGGACCGCACCGACCGCAAACAAGCCAACCGTCGCCAAAAACACCGGCGAAGGACGCACAGCACCTGGCTTTGGAGGCAATGCTGGAGAAGGTGTTGGCGTTGGAGCAGTCACTGGTCACCCGATCGGAACACGAAGCAGAACGGTAGCGTTGCCGCATGGCCGAACTTCGCTTCTTCTTCGGGACGATGGGTTCGGGAAAGTCAACGCAAGCACTGCAGATTCACCACAACCTCACCAGTGGTGGTCTCAGATGCATGCTGATCACCCAACTCGACCGTCAAGACGGAGTCGTGTCGAGTCGGCTCGGCGTTTCGGCTCACGCGATCGTGCTCGACGGGACTGTCGACGTGTTCCGGTTGATCAGTGTGGAGCACCAAGTTGGCGAGGGCCTCAATGCTGTGGTGTGTGACGAGGCGCAGTTCTATGAGGCGCACCAGATCGATCAACTGGCGCGAGTTGTCGATGAACTCGATGTTGATGTTTACGCGTTCGGGCTCCTCACCTCGTTCCAAGGTGAGCTTTTCCCGGGCACCAAGCGCCTGCTCGAACTCGCAGACGTACGCCAAGAGCTGCAGGTCGAAGCCCGCTGTTGGTGCGGGGCGCGCGCCACGCACAATGCACGGTTGGTCAACGGCCGCCAGGTCTATGACGGTGAGCTCAAGGTGGTTGGCGACACCACCCAAGACGGCGGCGTCGGGGCGGAAGCCCCGGTGGTGACCTATGAGTTGGTCTGTCGCCGACACTGGATGGCTGGCCGCGTCGACGTGCACCAAGATCCGCTGTTTGACACAGCGCTCTAGCTGCGACGGCACAGCTCTCTAGCTGCGATGACACAGCGCCCTAGCTGCCCTCGCGCCCGAGTGGTTACCCCGAGTTCGCAGCGGAGAGCTAGCGTTTCGACTACATCACAGGGGAACTGCACGACAGGGGACCGACATGGCTGAGCACGATCTGGTTGTTCGAGGCGGCGTCGTCGTTGACGGAACGGGAGCGCCCAGCCGCGGCGCCGACGTTGCGATCACTGACGGAGTTGTCACCGCGGTGGGAAGCGTTGATGGGACAGCCACGCGCGAGATCGACGCCGATGGTGCGCTCGTCACGCCCGGCTTTGTCGACATCCACACGCACTACGACGGACAAGCGACCTGGGATTCCGCACTCGCCCCATCGAGCTGGCACGGGGTCACCACCGTGGTCATGGGCAACTGCGGCGTGGGCTTTGCCCCCGTTGCCGAACACAACCGGGAGCGCCTCATCCAGCTGATGGAAGGTGTGGAAGACATCCCCGGTACGGCGCTTCACGAAGGGTTGAGTTGGGAGTGGGAGACCTTCGGCGACTACCTCGATGTGCTCGACGCCTCACCGCGCGACATCGACCTCGGGGCCCAACTCCCGCACGGAGCGCTTCGGCTGCACGTGATGGGCGAGCGGGGAGCAACCCAAGAGCCGGCAACGGCTGAAGACATCGCTGAGATGGCTGAGCTGGCCCGCCAAGCAATGCTCGATGGCGCCTTGGGCTTCACCACATCGCGGACACTCAACCATCGCACGAGCCTCGGCGAGTACACCCCGACGCTCAAGGCTGAAGCCGCCGAGCTGATTGGCATCGCCCAAGGTCTCGGAGCTGCCGGCACCGGCGTGCTCCAGGTGGTCAGCGACTTCCTCGACGTCGAATTCGAACTCGATCTGTTCCATCGCATGGCGAAGGAATCCGGTCGCCCGATCTCCGTGTCGATCGCCCAAGCCCCACAACGGCCAGAGAGTTGGCGGGTGCAGCTCGATCGTTTCGCCGAGTCGACAGCCGAGGGTGTTCCCATGCGGGGACAGGTGGCGGCTCGTGCCGTCGGCCTCTTGCTCGGGCTGCAGGGCACGATCAACCCATTCATGCATGCGCCGGCCTACAAGGCCATCGCCGATCTTCCGCTCGCGGAGCGGGTCGGTCGGATGCGCCAACCCGAGGTGCGGGCCGCGATTCTTGCCGATCTCGAAGTCGACAAGACAACGCCAGTCTTGGGTTCGCGACTGGTGCAGAAATACGACCTCATGTTCGAACTCGGCGACCCGCCCGTCTACGAGCCGGACCCTGCCAGCTCGGTTGCCGCCCGTGCTGCCCGTGATGGCATCAACCCCGCTGAGCTGGCCTACGACATGGTCCTCGCCGACGAAGGCAAGGCCTTCATCTACCTCCCGACGCTCAACTGGGCCGACAAGAATCTCGACGTTGTCGGAGAGCAGCTGGCCCACTCCGCAGCGGTGCCAGGCCTGTCTGACGGTGGTGCCCACGTCGGGACGATCTGCGATGTGAGCTTCCCGTCGACATTGCTCGAATGGTGGGGCCGAGATCGGCCGCACGGCCGCTTGCCAGTCGAGATGCTCGTCCACAAGCAGTGCAGGGCCACCGCAGAGACCGTCGGGTTGAACGATCGAGGCGTGCTTGCGCCAGGGTTCAAGGCCGACCTCAACGTGATCGACTTCGAGCGTCTCCGAGTGCGAGCACCGGAGATCGTCCACGATCTGCCTGCCGGTGGTCGCCGGTTGCTGCAACGAGCTGACGGATACGTGCACACGATTGTTTCAGGGGTCGAAATCATGGCGAGCGGTGAGTCGACTGGTGCCACCCCGGGCGGGCTGGTACGAGGCGCTCAAACCGTCGGATAGCTCGCTTGGCTCTCTCCGCCCCGCTGCAGCGAATTGCAGAACTCGCCGACCTCGCGATTGCCTCACCCGCGGCCAACGACATCGTGACGGTGACCGGCCTCGATCCGGTGTTGCCGTCGCGGTTCCGTCTCGGCGAGGTGGCAGCTGCTGCGCTCGCCGAGGTCGGGTATGGCGCAGCAATGCTTTCGAGAGCTGCTGGTGGCCCGGCCGCGAACGTCGCCACATCGGCCGTTGCTGGCGCGTGCGCGGTCATCTCGTTTGGCCTCCAGCGGGTCAACGACGAGGTGGTGCCTCGCACCAACCAGTCGAATCCGTTCGTTCGGCCTTACCAATGTGGTGATGGTCGCTGGATCTATCTGCACGGCGGGTTTCCGCACCTCGCTGCCGGCCTCGCTGACCTTCTCGGTGTAGCCCACGACGCTGATCGCGCCACGTTGGCCGCCGCAGCGTCGGCATGGACCGCCATCGATCTCGAAGCCGAGATCGGTGAGCGAAACCTGTGTGGCATCGCTATTCGGACGACCGACGAGTGGTTGGCCCATCCTCACGGTGAGGTCGTGCGGTCACTGCCAACCGTGCAGCGAACCGAGTGCGACGGCGAGGTGCCGTGGCAGCCATCAGCATCTGCGCAACCGCTCGCGGGGCTTCGTGTGCTCGATCTCACACGGGTGCTCGCGGGCCCAACGTGTGGCCGGACCCTCGCAGCACTTGGTGCCGATGTGCTCCAGGTGACCGCTCCCAACACTCCGTCTGTGCCGTCGTTTGTGATCGACACCGGACATGGGAAACGCCGCGCCTTCGCCGACTTCAGAAACGCTGAAGAGCTGGCGCAGGTAAGAGCCCTGGCGTCTAAGGCCCACGTCGTGGTGCAGGGGTATCGGCCGGGCGTCATCGAACGACATGGTCTCGACGAAGCGTCGCTGCGCAACGCCGGTTGGAGGGGCGTGTACGGATCGATCTCGTGCTTCGGCCCCCTTGGACCGTTCTCCCATCGGGCCGGCTGGGAACAGTTGGCGCAATCGGTCAGTGGGATTGCGCTGGCCGAGGGCGCTCGCAACGGCAAGCCCGCGCTCGTGCCTGCCGCCGCCACTGACTACACCACCGGCCTGCTGATGGCCGGTGCGATCGTTCGTACGCTGGTCGAGCGCCAGCCCTCGTCGATCGTCGCATCGCTATGTCAGGCCGCCATGTTGTTGATTGACGCAGGCGACGATCTCGACCCGGCGGAGGCATCAGGCATCGGCGAGCCACAGCTTCTGGCGACGCCTGGTGAATTCGGCGACGTGGATCATCTGCCGCTTGGAGTGACCGTGGAACATCTCGACCTGGGGTGGCGGCACAGCTCGCATCGCCTCGGTTCAGACGAGTTGCGGTTCGTCTCCTGAGCCGATCTCGTCGAGTTCGATCGCGGTCCCCGGAATGGTGTTGGAGTCGGCTGCCGCCGCCGGCGTCGGAGGGGCCTCGAGATCGAGCAAGCTGCGGCGTTCGATCTTGACTGAGTAGGCCCAGGCGCCAGCAACGAGGAAGATGGCCACGACGGCATCGATCCAGTAGTGGTTCGCCGTCAGGACGACGACCGCCGTGGTGATGAACGGATGAGCCAGAGCCAGCAGCCGCCAGCGACCTCGCGAGAGAGAGATGACGCTCAGAGCGACAATGACGGCCCACCCAACGTGGAGCGATGGCATGGCGGCCAGCTGGTTCGCGGCTTCACTGGCCGAGAGGTCATAGGGGCTCGGGCCAAACACGACCCCGGTGTCGATGAAGCCGGGGAGTTTCCGGGGAGGCACAAGCGGATAGACGAGGTGCAGGATCAAGCCAGCACCCGTGACGCCGATCAGCGTGTTTCGGATGACCGAAAAGCTCGAGCGGTGCCGGAACCAGGCCCACAACACGAAGGCCCCGGTGACGGGGAAGTGGGCCCACATGTAGTAGATGTTGGCGGCCCGAACGAGCCGAGGACGATCGAGTACCAGCTGCTGGAAGGCGCCCTCATGAGGCAGCCCGAGCCAGTCTTGAAGCTGCAAGATGTTGCCGCTGTTGAGAATGGCCTGGGTCCACTCATCGGCGGTGACCCGTCGCACGAGCGCGTAGGCAAACCACAACGAGACCAACAGTGCCACGTTCACTGCCAAGTCGACGGCCCGTTCGCGTGGCGAAGCTGGCGCGCCTACGGCGGCTGTGTTGCTTGGCGCGCCTACGGCGGCGGTGCCGCTCTGTCTTGTTGACCCCTCAACTGTGTGGGAGAACACCTTCATGCCGACCCAATTCCTGCCAACGCCACGGCAGCCGTATCCAGCTGCCGATTGACCACAAGCCTAAAACGTTGTCACGCAACCGTAAAGGAAGTTTGGTGCGGGGTGGGATCGGGTGTGTTGTTTTGCCCGTCCAGTGCCGCGTCGCTCAGGCGGGCGCGATGTGGCTCAGTTCCCAGTCAATTGGGCCCAATCCGGCCTCGACCAGGCCGGTATTGGCCCGTGAGAAAGGGCGGCTGCCGAAAAACCCTCGGTGAGCCGAAAGCGGCGATGGGTGTGGCGATTCGATGATCAGATGATCGCCACCGTTCGCTGATGCGATCAGCTTCTTCTTGGCACGGGCGGCCGAACCCCACAGGAGGAAGACGATGCGTTCGGGCTTCGTCGCCACCGTCCGAATCACCTCGTCTGTGAAGATCTCCCATCCCTTCTTCTGATGCGAAGCGGCCGTCCTGGCCCGAACGGTGAGCGACGTGTTGAGCAGCAGCACGCCCTGCGTCGCCCACTCCACGAGTGAGCCGTGATCGGGAGTTGCAACGCCGAGATCATCTCGAAGCTCAGTGAACATGTTGCGCAGCGACGGTGGCGGGGGAGTCGGAGGTTGCACCGAGAACGCAAGCCCGTGCGCCTGCCCGGGGCCGTGGTAGGGGTCTTGGCCGAGGATGACCGCACGGACGTCTGCGAACGACGTGAGGTGGAGGGCAGCAAAGACCTGGTCCTCGGGTGGATAGACCGTTGCTCGCGCTCGTTCGTCAGCCACAAAGGTTTGGAGCTCTTGCCAATAGGGCTTGTCGAACTCGTCGCGAAGAAGCGGATTCCAATCGGTCGTCGGCACGGATCTCCTGACGGTTGTTAGCGGGTTGGAGGAAGCGACGAGGGTCGCCGAGGTCATGCTCAGTGGATCGTACGCTCGTCGGCGTGTCAGAGCAGTTCCTCGAAGTCGACGACCCCTACCAACCTGGCCGACGGTGGCGGATCGACGCAGACTTTCTCACCTCGAATTGGACCTGCGTATGGGGACGCGATTGCGAGGGGATTCTCGACGAGCCTGCACGCGAGCTGCACCAGGGCTGCTGCTCCCATGGGGCCGAGGTTCTCGATGAAGACGAGGCGATGACGATTGCCGCCCTCGCCGCATCGCTCGACCCCGATCGTTTCGAACAGCACGCCTCGGCCTCGGCCGAAGGCGTCTTTTCGAGCGATGCCAAGACGCACACGCGGGTTGTCGACGAGGCGTGCATCTTCTTCAACCGACCGGGCTTTGCCGGTGGCATGGGATGCGCCCTGCACCTCGGTGCGCTCGATGCCGACGAGTCGCCGACCGACTGGAAGCCGTCGATCTGCTGGCAGGCCCCGCTCAAGGCTGATCACAGCGAAGACGGAACCCTCGTGACCCTTCGACCGTGGACGCGACCCGATTGGGGTCCCGGAGGTGCGACCATGGCCTGGATGTGTACCGATGCCAACGACGAGAATCCGGCGGCGTTCGTCGGCGAGAGCCGTGTGGTCGACTCGCTGGCCCACGAACTCTCCGAACTGTTGGGGCCCGAGTTGTATGAGGCCGTGGTCGACAAGCTCGACGACGCGCCGTGACACACAGACGTATGACTCGGCACCCATTTGTCATCGTGATGCTCGCCCTCGTCGGGTTTGCGGGCGCGTGCGCCGGTGTTGGCGACGTGCAGAGCAACGCGGCCGACGACACTGCAGCGGCAACATCAGGAACCACGGCACCGGCCACGACGGAGCCGACGACCACGGCGCCAACCACCACCGAGGCAACAACGACCACCACGGCACCAACCACGACAGCTCCGCCCACCACCATTGATCCGCTGGTCGTGATGGTCGAGTCGATGACGATCGAAGAGAAGGTCGGCCAGATGTTCATGCCGCTCTTTGGTGGCACCCAGGCCGGCGACCCAGCTGATCCAAACACTCCGGCGGGATTCGTTGCGGCCTATCACCTCGGTGGCGTTATCTACCTGGGGCCGAACATCACCGGGGCCGACCAAACTCGTGCGTTCTCCGCCGACCTTCAGGCCGCCGGGCCTGAAGGCATCGGGCTGCTGATCGCCGTTGATCAGGAAGGCGGCCGCGTCGCCCGGGTGTCTGACGGGGTGACCGCCATGCCGTCAGCCCGCACGCTTGCCGGCGAGGGAGAGGCGGCGGTCGAAGCAGCGAGTCAGCAGTCGGCGATCGAGCTCTCGGCCCAAGGCATCAATTTCGTCTTGGCGCCGGTGGCCGACCTCACCGATTCGAACGCTGGTGTCATTGGCAATCGTTCGTATTCAGCTGATCCGGCCGTCGCCTCGACGATGGTGTCAGCAGCCGTCCGGGGTTTGCAGGGCAATGGTGTTGGCGCAGTAGTGAAGCACTGGCCCGGCCACGGCGACACGACGATTGACAGCCATTTGTCGCTGCCGACCATCGACGTCTCTGAAGAGGTGTGGCGAGCGCGGGAGCGGGTGCCGTTTGCTGCAGCCGTCGACCAACAGGTCGCCGGGGTGATGATTGGCCACCTGGCGTTCCCCGCTCTTGACCCCTCTGGCGAACCGGCAACAGTGTCGTCGGTGTTGATCGATGAGCTGCTGCGCGGCGACCTCGGCTTCGAGGGGATCGTCATCACCGATGCACTCGACATGGGTGCGGTGAGCGGTCAGGACCGAGCCGAGCTCGCGGTGAGATCGGTCGAAGCCGGCGTCGACATTCTGTTGGCGCCGCCGGATCTTCTCGCCGCCCGAGCGGGTGTGCTCGATGCCGTCTCCAGCGGACGGATCAGCGAAGAACGCATCGATGAGTCAGTCCTGCGGATTCTGCGAGAGAAAGAACGACTGGGTTTGCTCGGCTAGAAGCCGAAAGAGTGCACTGCTAGAAGCCGAATAAGTGCACTGCTAGAACCCGAAGAAACTCAGCGTTGTGGGGCGAGGGATGTCACCCAGGCCCAGACGCAGTAGCCAGACGCCCACGAGCAGAGCGAAGTTGGCCATCAAGATCTGCTTGACCGGGAGGCCGTGGTGACGCCCTTGGCGGCGGACGTACATGGCGAACGCTCCGAAGAACACCGCCTGGAAGGCCCACATCACGAAGACGGGATGACGATGCCAAGCGCCGATGAGATCGCCACGAGCGAGTTTGCCCGCCGATCGTGTGGCGCCGCAGAGCGGGCAGTAGCCGTCGGTGCACCGGCGGAAGGGGCACAGCACGGTGCCCTCGTCGTCTGAAGCCAGCAACGCAACAACAAACCCGCCGAGCATCGACAGCAGTCGAACGGGACTCAGACCAGTGAGTCGAGTGAGCATGTGCTCTGGTTCGACGGTTGGTGGAGGGGGAGTCGTGAACGTGGCGATCCGCACAGCTTAGAACAGGCGGTCGTCGCTCGTCAGGCAGCTATCCACCCGGTTGGCCACCCGCGCCGTCGGGCTGGGATTCTGCGACGGTGTTCGGCATCGACTTCGACAAGCTCGCGATCATTCACTTCGGAGCCACCGGCTTCATGGTCGGGCTGATGTGGACCATCCATGTTGTCCACTACCCGCTGTTCGCTCTGGTCAACGAGCCCTATCGACCTTTTCAAGAAGCCCACATGTCGCGCATCACGGCGCTTCTGGCGCTGCCGTGGGGCATCGAGGTGTTGACGGCCGTGGGCTTGTTGCTCGCAGCAGCGGCCGGTCAGCAACGAACGTTGTCGATCGCCGGCATCGTGCTCGTTGGGCTGGTCCTCGCGATCACCGCGTTTGGCGCTGCGCCCATCCACGGACAACTCGTCGATCAGTTCGACGCCGACCTCCATCAGCGCCTGCTGCGAGTCGATCTCATCCGCACCTTGATGTGGTCAGCCCGGCTTGTTGTGGCTGGCTGGATTCTCTGGATCACCTGAGCGCTCGCGAACTACCGCCCGTCGCTTGACGGCCATACAGTCACGACCCGTGACTGCGTCAACGCCCGAGTCCAATTCTGTTTATGAGTTCGATCAGGAAACGATGGCGCGCCCCACGAGCGGTGCTGCGAGCGCTCAGGCGCAGGCGAACACGTCGTTCGACGTCGAGATCTCCGACAAATGGAACATCGGTGAGAACCCCAACGGCGGGTATCTCACGGCCACCAGTTTGCAGGCCATGCGCCACACGGCGGGCCAGCCCGACCCGTTGAGCGTCACCACCCACTTTCTCCGTCCCGGCTCTGGAGCAACCGGCGGCGTCGTCGAGACCCAACTGATTCGGCCGGGTCGCCGTTCGACCACGGTGACCGGTCAACTCCATCAGGGTGACAAGCAGCGGCTGCAGGTCGTGGCTGCCTTCGGCGATCTTTCGGCTGAGTCGTCGAGCGAGATCAACCACAGTCTCGATCTCCCGCCCGTCGATTTGCCGCCGCCGGACGACTGCGTCAGCCGGGTGGGGCTCGAGCAGGGAGTCGATCTTCCGATCATGTCGCGGCTCGACATCCGTCTCGACCCCAAGTGGGCGGCTGCCGGAGCCTCCGACCACGCCGAGGTCAGCGGATGGATTCGTTTCGCCGACGGACGCCCGGCCGACACCCTTGGACTCGTGCTCTTCGGTGATGCCTTCCCGCCGTCGCTGTTCAGCCTGCTCGGCCGGGTCGGCTGGGTGCCGACGCTTGAACTCACGGTGCACGTGCGCCGTCGGCCCGAGCCAGGCTGGATCCGAGCCCGGTTCTCAACCACCGATCTGCACAACGGCATGCTGATCGAGAACGGCGAGTTGTGGGATTCGACGGGCAAGCTCGTGGCTCAATCTCGCCAACTCGCACTGCTGCTCTGACCCGTGGCAGGCTCGCCTGATGTCGAACGATCAGGCCCTTGCAATCATTGAAGCCTCCAAGGAGGCAGTGAATACGAGCGGAGCGCAGTTTTACTTCGACCCGGCGACCTTGGCGACGGGGAAGGAGCTCGGTCTCGATGGGTTCCGTTGGTACGTGCTCGGACGGGGCGGAGTGTTGGGCGATGTCGAGTCACCCGTCGTTCAATCGGCCTTTGGCTACTTCAGTTCGGGTTTGATCAACAAGATCTGGGGCAGTGCGCGCGAGGTGATGGCGCCACGTGACGCCGGCACTCGCTACATGGAGTGCTGCGCCGACTTTGGTCGAGCCCACCTCGGCGACGTCGAAGGGCTCGACGCCTATAACGCCGCGGCCGAGCAGGTGATCGCGGCCGCTGATCCGGCGGGGCTGTCGTTGTTTGCCGGAATCGCCGCCGAAACGAAGGTCGAAGACGCAACGGGACGAGCCATGCAAAACACCGCCGTGTTGCGCGAGCTCAGGGGGAGTGCCCACCTCATGGCCGTGCTCGCCAGCGGACTCTCGGCCGCCCAGGCCCACGCCATCAAGCGGCCAGACGATGTGCAGACCTTCGGCCACGAATCAGTCGACGTGCCGGCAGACGGTGAGGCGATGCACGACGCAGCAGAAGCCCTCACCTCACAGATGCTCGTGCCCGCCTACGCGGGTCTCGACGAGGCTGCTGGCACATCCATCGTCGACACATCCGCTGCGATCCTCGCATCAGTGACGGCCTAGCTGGCGCTGACCTCAGGCCAGGAGCACACGAATGGCGGCGATGCCGTCTTCGCCAAGCCCTGCGACTGACTGCAAGTAGTTGACCGGCCCACCGTGTTCGGCATCGAGGAAGTCGAAGGCCATTTCCATCGACGGACGGGGCGCTCCGAGCGCAGCACGGAAGTTCTCGACGTCGAGCCCCTTCTCGGCAAAGGTCGGGGCCAGCGCGGCGATGCGCTTCTCGGCTCGGTACTCATTCGACAGGTCGAAGTCACGAAGAATGTCATCGCGCGACACATCGCAGGCGGAGAGCACCAGCATCGCAAACAGGCCCGTGCGGTCCTTGCCCGCCGTGCAGTGAAAGAGAGCTGGCGCAGCATCGATTGCGGTCGACACGGCACGGCCAAAATCAGATGCGTGCTCGGTCAGCATTTCGATGTACGCCTCGCCGACCCACGTGGCGTCAATGCCGTCCATCTCGCCGGAGAACGCTCGATCGAGAAACGACTTCTGATCAGCTGCCCCGCCACCCATCGGAATCTCAACGTGGTTGTCGACCACTGACCACAGCCGACTCGGGTGCTCGGCCACCTCGCTCTCGTAGCGAAGATCAATCACGGTCCGAATGCCGAGATCATCGTGGCGCGAGAGGTCGGCTTCGGTGAGGTCGCTCAACCGGTCAGATCGAAAGAGCACTCCAGAGCGAATCGAACCTCCCGATGCCGTTGGCCAGCCGCCGAGGTCTCGCAAGTTGAGCGAGCCATCCATTTGGATGAGGGCTCCGGGTGCTTCGGTCATGTGATGTTCTCCGTCGGTCAGTTGTGGTCGATCAGGGCTTGGGCAGTGGCTCGCAAGTCGACCTTGCGCACTTTGATGCCGTTCGGGCCATCCGTGACCGGAAACGAATCGACAATCACGACTCGCTCCGGCTGTTTGTAGTTGGCGAGGCCGGCGGCACAGTGTGCACTGAGTTCCTCGTGGATGCCCTCTTCGGTTGCCTCTCCCGAGAGAATCACAAAGGCAACAGCGACATCGCCGACGCCGGGTCGGTTGGCACCGACGACTTGGGCTCGGTTGATCGAGGGGTGAGCTTCGAGGTGGTGTTCGATCTCGGATGGATCGCACAGAAAGCCTCGCAGGCGGAGCGAGTCGCCCAGCCGAGCCAGGTAGACGAACGTCGAGTCGTCGATGGCGTAGCCGAGGTCGCCCGATCGAAACCAGCCATCGGTGAAGGCGGCCTCGGTCGCTGCAGGATTGCCGAGATAGCCATCGATGAAGTTGGCGCCCTTGAACTGCAGCTCGCCCTGTTCACCGTGGGGGAGTGGCCCGTCGGTTTCGGGGTGGCAGACCCGCACCTGGTAGCCGGCCCCGACCAGCGGACCGCCGTTGCGCGAGCGGTCGTCGATCGACCCGTATCGAGGCCAGTGGCACATCAACGCGAATCCCTCGGATGAGCCGTAGGTGCCGACGAGGCGGAGCCGGCCCTTGGTTCGTTCGGTCGTGCGTTGAATGCACTCGGCTCCGTTGTTTGTGAAGTCGGCGAATACGCCCGTGGTCCATGTGGTGTCGACGTTGAAATCTGGATGGTCGACCACATCGAGCAGCATGGCGTCAGATCCGTTACAGAAGGTGACGCCGTGTTGGTCGATCATGCGAGCGGCCCGGCCGGGGTTCCAGGTCTCGGTGAGCACCACGGTGCCGCCGGCCAGCAGCACCGGGAGGGCACTCATGAACCCGAACGTGCCGCAGAGGGGTAGAGCAACAAGGGCGACGGTTGCTTCGGAGACACCGAACGCTTCGACGACCGCGTCCGCATGGTGGAGCGTTGACGCTTGAGTGTGACACGCCACCTTCGGGAAGCCGGTGGTGCCGCTCGTGGTGAAACCGATCGTGAGATGGCTGAGTTCGGCCGGTGGAGGATCTGGCAGCGGCGCGGCGCTGATGAGCTCAGTCCACGAGATGTTCAGGCTGGCGGCATCGTCGGGCTGGTGTTGGTTGGCTGGACCCGTGGCAGGTGTTGCCTCGCCGGAGATGTTCTCGACGATCAGCCGAGGTGGGGTGTCGAGGCCACCAAAGAGAGCGATGGGGTCGATGTTGAGGAACTGGTCGGGAACCAGCACGACGTCGATGCCAGCAACTCCCAGCAAGTGGTTCAACTCGGCGGTGCGAAAGCGCGTGTTGAGTCCGACGACGTTGATGCCCTGACGTGCGGCGGCAAGCCACAGCATCAACCAGGTCGAGCGGTTGGGATGAAAGGCGCCGATGGTGTCGCCAGGCTGGAGGCCGAGCGTGGCGAGCCCAGATGCGGCGTGCTCAGCCGTTGCGACCAGTTGTTGGTACGTGGTGGGCGACGCGTCGTCGTCGACGATCGCAATCGCATCTGGCCGCTGCTCAGCCACCGAGCAAACGCGCCCCCATGCCGTAGTCATGCTGGCCTATTCATGAACGCGTGAACCCGGTGAACAGTGCGGTCTCGGAAAAATTTGTGACCCCGTAAACGCGGTGCGTGTGATCATCGGTCGTCAGCCTCAATTAGTCTGTCCAGATGCAATCCGTGGCGGCGAGAGTAGGCCGTTCCCCCGTTCTGCTCCCAGTTCGAGTTCTGATCCTGGTCATTGCGATGGCAATGGTCGCTTCTGCGTGCGGCGGTTCGGGCGATGCAACCGTCGAGTCGGCAGCGGACCAGGGCGGAGTCAGCGACGGCGAGCTTGCGTTGCCTGTTGTCACCGACGACGAAGAGATCGACGTTGTCGAGGTTGAGGTAGACGATGCTCCCACGAGCACGCTCGTGGTTCCCGGTTTGCCGCAGTCGGTCGAGATTCCGACGACGCTGAACGCAACCGCCCTCATCGAAGAGGGTGCCGTTGCTGTGTGGGCCGAGCCTGATGCTGCCACCGACCCAACGTGGCAGCTCGCGGTGCCAACCGAGTTCGGCTCGCTCCGGCACTTCCTCGTGCTCGAAGAGCTCACCGCTGACGACGGCACCGAGTGGCTCAAAATTCAAGTACCGGTTCGGCCAAACGGCACCGAAGGCTGGATCCCGCGGGCTGAGGTCGTGCTCAACGACGTCACAACGCGAGTGCTGATCGACCTTTCGGATCGCTCCGTGGTCGTGTGGGATGGCGACGACATTGTGATCGACACCAGGGTCGCCGTTGGCACCGACCGCACACCGACACCGACCGGCTCGTACTACATCCGCGATTCGTTCCCGTGGGATCCAGCGTCGGTGTACGGGCCCTGGGTGTTCGCACTGTCGTCCTACTCTGAAGTGATCGACGAGATCAACGGCGGCGAAGCGGTGGTGGCCCTGCACGGCACCCGCGACAACTCAGTGTTGGGCAGCGCGGTCTCGCTCGGCTGCATCCGAATCGACAACAATGTGTTGCTCGAGATGTCAACGATCGTCGAGCCCGGTACCCCCGTCGAAGTCGTGCCCTAGAGCTCCCTCTTGAGCGTCCCCGGCCGCTTGTGTCCGGCGTCACATCATGGGCTACCTTGCTGATCACCTTCGGGACCTTCGAAGGGCGATCAAAGGGGAGCTGATATGGCCGACAAGTGGCTGGTAGAGACCGATCTGAGTGCCGAATGGGACTTCTATACCCGGGCGAATATCGGCGAGGTCTTTCCTGACCCTGTGGCCCCCTTCTCGTTCTCCTATTTTCAGAACGAGAACGGTCTCGGTGGCTCCGAGATGGGTTTCCGTAACGCCTACTACCGCATCGGTGTGATGACCCCCGATGAGCTGCCAGACGACGAGTGTGTGTTTCTCGGTGTCACGGGCGGCTACGGCTACTTGAACGCCAGTGCCCTTCGCATGCTTGGTCACCGGGCCCCAGGCATGACGGCCAAAGACATCGACGATTCGTTCTTCGGCGACGCCCCCGGGGTCCCAGAGTTCATCGTGAAAGATGGCTTCGATCGTCCGGAGCTGACCGAGAAGATCGGCGAGACGTTCGGTTGGGTGCTCACCACGCCCGATCTGCCAGACGTGCTGGCCCACGAAACACTCATGAACGATTTGCGAGCTCGTCGGCCCGATCTCAAGGCGATGTCGGATCGCGAGCTCGTCGACCGCACCCTTGCCTTGGCTGATGAGCACTTCGAGATGCTCTTCACCGAACACATCTTCATCTCGTTCCTTGCGACCCTCCCGATCGGCATCATCACCGCGGTGTGCGAGGCCGTCGGCCAGCCGACAGCAACACTCAAGCTGCTGGCCGGGCTCGGCGATGTCGAGTCTGCTGCTCCGTCGATGGCGATGTGGGATCTCGGCCGAGTTGTTGCCGGATCGACCGACCTCGGGGCCATGTTCGACGCTGGCCATGAAGGCCTTGATGCTCGACTACGAGCGAGCGACTCCGCTGACGCCGCCGCCTTCCTGGCCAAGTTCGACGAGTTCCTCTTTGCCTACGGCTGCCGTGGCCCGAACGAGTGGGAGGTGCGCTCGCCCACATGGGAGACCGAGCCTGACTTGGCGCTCGCCGCGATCGACCGCATGCGCCTCTCTGACGAAGCGCAAGCTCCAAAACTCAATAACGCTGCTCGAGCCGAAGAGCGCGAGGCGCTCGGTGCTGAGATCGCGGCCATGGTTGAAGGCGACCCAGAGACACACGGCCAGTTCATGGCTGCGCTGAACGCGGCGACAGTGTTCATGCCGGGCCGTGAGCGCACCAAGACCAACAACATCAAGCTGGTTCATGAGCTCAGAGTGGCCCTGCACGAGCTCGGTCATCGCGGCGTCGCCGCTGGCACGATGCTGAAGCACAACGACTTCGGTCTCATGACTCGACCCGAGCTGAAGGCCTATCCCGACAATCCGGAGGCGCTCACCGGCGAGCTCGAGGCTCGGGCCCAACTCATGGAAGAAGTCGCTGCTCTACAAGAGCCGTTCCTGTTCCACGGTGGTCGACCCGACATGTCGAGCTACCCGCGCCGAGATGCCGTCGAGATCAGCTTGGTGGAAGCTGGCGAGACCGTGCAGGGCGTGCCCGGTTGTCCGGGCACCTATCAAGGCATCGCCCGAGTCGTCCTTGACTCGCACGACCCGACAGCGCTCGACCCGGGCGACATCCTCGTTGCCCCGATCACCGACCCGTCGTGGACGCCGCTGTTCGTGCCGGCCGGTGGTGTTGTGGTCGACGTGGGCGCACCGCTCAGCCACGCCATCATCGTGAGTCGTGAGCTCGGTATTCCGTGTGTGGTGTCGGCGACCGACGCCACCAAGCGAATTCCAGACGGTGCCACCATCGAGGTCGACGGCGACACCGGCGCCGTCACCATCATCAGCTTGCCGTAGTTCGGCTCGTCCCTTCGCCGAACTGACGGCGATCACATTGGGTCGGCTGTCGCCTCCCGCTACTCGCGATCGGGTGTCAGCCTTCTGGCTTCGCTCGTCCCTCGCTTCGCGTTGCGATTGCATTGGGTCGGCTGTCGCCCCCCGCTACTCGCGATCGGCTCTCCTAGGAACTCAGGCGGTATTCGATGCCTTTGCGGGTTCGGCCGACTTGGTCGAACAGGTTGGCGGCTCGAAAGCAGTAGGCGAGCCGTTGGGCTTCGTCGCGGCTCATCTGGCCCGACGCCGCGAGGTCGGCGGTGGTGAACGTTGGCGGAAGGTTGTCGGGGAGCAGCGTGGTCAGATCGCTGACGTCGTCGAATCTGTGCGTCTCGACAATCGCTTCGAGCCGGCGATCAACCGTGCGCCAACCACCGCGTCCTCGACGAGCTCTCGGGTCGTGCTCTTGCCGTTTCGTGACCTCGACCAGAACGATGTCGAGCGCCAAGTTGGGGTGATCAAGCAACGTCGGCATCGACACAAGCTCTTCGAAGAGCGAGTAGATCGAGCCCCGCTTTGGTGACCAGCGAGGCTTGTTGCCGTCACGCTCGAGGCGGGTGCGCACAGCGATCGGGTGCACCAGCAACACTCGGTGCTCGCCGAGGATGTGGTCGAGCTTGTTGCCCATCGATCCGAACGAGCTCGTTTGAATCTCGATGAACAGCTCACCTGGCTCTTCCCAACGGCGAGCGATGTCGATCACGAAGCGACGCAACGGCACCTCGAAGCGATCGCCGGGCTGGGCGTAGTGATCCTTCAGCGCAGCATGGAGCGAACCCTCATTGAGAGTGCCGATGTGAGGGTCGACGGCTGGGGTGGATCCGATCGGGGAAGACGGCGGGGTGATGCGGTCGAGCCTATTCGCCGGGTAGAACGGGCCGGTGACAGCTGACCAAGAGACCGCTTCGCCGCTGGCGCTGCAGCTCGCCGCCCGGGTTGAAAAGGTTGATCCGCCGACCACCGTGGCCATCTGTGCCGCTGCAATCTTGGCCACCATCGGACTGTTGGAAGATGAGCGCAGCCAAGAGGGCGGCGCATGGTTTGATGCGGTGTCGGCCTGGAACGGGGCTCGCATTCGCAAGATCGTTCGCCGAGGCCGAGCCTCGGCGTGGGAGCGAGCCCAGGAGCCCGACGGTGTCACGGTGGCCCGGGATGGTGCCGAGGTGCGAGCGTTTGTGCCAGGCCCGCTCGATCAGGCTCCCAAGGCGCTCGCCAAACTCCAGATTCAATCGACCGAGCTCGATGAAGTCGTTCGAACCGATCGTTTGCCTGACACGAGCGGTTTGGTTGTGGCCGTGACCCCGTCGGTTCAGATGTCATGGGGCAAGCAAGCGGCCCAGTGCGCCCATGCCGGCCAGTGGGCGTGGATGAAGTCCGACCCGGGCGACGTCGAACGCTGGGATGCTGCCGGGCGGCCCATCATCATCGTGCATCCGACTGCATCATTGTGGGCTGAGCTGGTTGAGTCGGCCCCGATTCAGATTCACGACGG
>CALJSB010000106.1 GCA_937976305.1 uncultured Acidimicrobiales bacterium | reverse complement strand
CGTTGTCGCCAAGCGAGCGGGCATCACTCCCATCGGGTTCACGCCCATGCGACGCACTGCCTTCATGGTCAATAGCCGCTGGGAGAACTCCACCGATTTCGTGATGGTGGCCGAGGCTCGACACGACTGGTACCTACGCCCAGACGGTGCACAGTTCATGTGCAGCCCGGCAGACGAAATACCGAGCGAGCCCTGCGATGCCAAGCCCGAAGAGATCGACATCGCTCGCACCATCGAGATGCTCAACCAGGCCACCACGCTCGACATTCGATCGATCAACTCGAGCTGGGCCGGACTGCGAACCTTCAGCCCGGACCGATCGATGGTGATTGGTCCCGAACCTGGGCAGGAGAACTTCATCTGGTGTGCGGGCCAAGGCGGTACGGGTATTCAGACCTCACCTGGCGCCGGCGAACTCGTGGCCGACCTCGTCACGACCGGTCGGCCAAGCGACGACATGATCGCGCTCGGCGTGGAGGTCGATGCGCTCCTCCCCAATCGGTATCGCTGAGCCCGGCGGTCCATCGCTACCGCTGCGGCGGCAGGTTTCGGCCACCCTGAGCGCGTGGGTTGACACCAAACGTAGAGAACTGCCTTCCCCAGACGACGCTCCTGTTACCAGCACGTAACTGGATGGCCGGTTCGCTACGCGCGGCGCCGCAACGCTCGTTATGCTCCGCGCGTGGGTGTGGGGCCCGTACTCCATGCCGTGTACGAAACGAGGAGAGAACCATGAAACGATCTTGGCGAAATCTGCTGATGCTGCTTGCAGTGTTTGCACTCGCTGCTGCTGCCTGTGGCGACAGCTCAGAGTCCAACGACGCAAGCGAGGGCGGTGACGACAGCGGTGGCGAAGCCATGATTGGGGACGGCGTCAACGTCGGCCTCACCTTCGACATCGGCGGCCGTGGCGACCAGTCGTTCAACGACTCCGCTGCAGAAGGCATCGACCGGGCCGAGTCAGACTTCGGCATCAGCTTCACCGAGGCAGAGCCGAACGAAGACGGCTCCAACCGTGCCGAACTCCTCCAGCTCCAGGCTGACCAGAGCGATCTCGTCGTGGCCGTCGGCTTCCTGTTTGCCGAAGACGTGCGGGCCGCTGCCGGCGACAACGCCGACACCAACTTCGCCGTGATTGACGACGCCATGCTCGACTTCGACAACGGCGCTGTCCCGTGGGCCGACAACATCGCAGGCCTCACCTTTGCTGAAGAGCAGGGCTCGTTCCTCGTTGGCGCAGCCGCCGCGCTGAAGAGCGAGACCGGCACCATCGGCTTCATCGGTGGCGTCGGAGGATTTGGCCTCATTGAGAAGTTCGAGGCTGGCTACACCGCTGGCGCCCAAGCCGTGAATCCCGACATCGTCGTGATTCCGCAGTACATCACGCAGGCACCCGACTTCGACGGCTTCTTTGCCGCCGACCGAGCGCGCGAGATCGCCCTGACCATGTACGGCCAAGACGCCGACATCATCTATCACGCCGCTGGCGGTTCCGGTGCCGGCTTGTTCGAGGCAGCAAAGGAACAGAGCGAGTCCAGCGGCTCGAAGGTGTGGGCCATCGGTGTCGACTCCGATCAGTTCAACACCGTCAGCGAAGACGTGCAGGAGTTCATCCTCACCTCGATGCTCAAGCGGGTCGACGTCGCCGTGGTTGAAGTCACAGACGCTCACCTCAACGGAAACTTCGAGGCTGGCAACACCGTCTATGACCTCTCGGTCGACGGCGTCGGCTACTCCACCAGCGGTGGCTTTGTCGACGACATCGTTCCCCAGCTCGAGGAGTTCAAGGAGCAGATCATCGCCGGCGACATCGTCGTGCCGACCGAGCCCTAGAGCACGTACCTGGCCTGAGAGCACTGACCGAACCCTGAGCGACTCAGGGTGAACACCTTGCGGGGCCGGACAACCGTCCGGCCCCGTTGTGTTTGTCGAGGGAGAACGACGTGGCGCCCGCCATCGAACTGATTGGGATCACCAAGCGCTTTCCCGGCGTCATCGCGAACGACAACATCAACCTCACCGTCGCTGAGGGCGAGATTCACGCGATCTGTGGCGAGAACGGCGCCGGCAAGTCGACGCTGATGAAGATCCTCTACGGCATGCAGCCGGCAGACGAGGGCGTCATGCGAGTGTTCGGAGAAGAGGTCACATTCTCATCCCCGAACGATGCCATCGAACGAGGCATCGGCATGGTGCACCAGCACCTCATGCTGGCCGATCAAATGAGCGTCATCGAGAACGTCATCCTCGGCTCGGAGCCGACCAAGCGCGGCGTGATCGACTTCGACGCAGCCAAGGCCCACCTGGCCGAGGTCGGCCGGGCCTACGGTCTGACGGTCGACCCAGACGACTACATCGACACACTCGAAATCGGTGAACGCCAGCGAGTCGAGATCATCAAGGTGCTGTATCGCGGCGCCAAGATCCTCATCCTCGACGAACCGACTGCGGTACTCGTCCCACAGGAGGTCGAGGAGTTGTTCAACAACCTCCGCGAACTCAAACAAGACGGTGCCACCATCATCTTCATCGACCACAAGCTCCAAGAGGTGTTGGAGATCTCCGACTCGATCACCGTCATCCGACGGGGCAAGACCGTGGCCACGGTCGCAGCATCTGAGGTGACCGCCGGTGATCTGGCCGAGCTGATGGTCGGTGAAGAGTTGCCTAGCCCCGAAACCGGGGCCTCCACCGTCACCACCGATGTCGCTCTGGCCGTCACCGACCTGACGGTGCGTGACGACGACGGACGAGCCATCGTCGACAACGTGTCACTCCAGGTGCACCGAGGCGAGATCCTCGGCGTGGCCGGCATCGAGGGCAACGGGCAAAGCGAACTCATCAACGCCATCGTCGGCACCTACGCCGCCGAAACCGGATCGATTGAGATGGCCGGACGGGATATCGGCAGCGCCTCGGTGCGAGAGCGCCGCGAAGGGGGCTTGGGATACGTGCCCCAAGACCGCCATCGAGAGGGTCTGCTGCTCGACGCTCCGCTTTGGGAGAACGCAGCGCTCGGGCACCAGACCGCGGCCCCGTACTCCAAGGGATTCTGGGTCGACCGACCTGGCTCGCGCTCGCAGACCCAGCAGATTCGTGAGGAGTTCGACGTCCGCACGCCCAACGTCGACGTCTCCGCCCGCGCCCTTTCCGGCGGGAATCAGCAGAAGCTCATCATCGGTCGTGAGATGACCGCCGAGCCGGCCGTTCTGATTGCTGCCCATCCCACCCGGGGTATCGATGTGGGAGCACAGGCCGACGTGTGGAACCAGATCCGCCAGGCCCGGGCCAATGGACTGGCCACCCTGCTCATCTCGGCTGACCTCGACGAACTCATCGGCCTCAGCGACACCATCGTCGTGATGTACCACGGCCGACTGGTCGCCACCCTCGACCCGGCCGAGATCGATCCCCGCACCCTCGGCAGCTACATGACCGGTGCCGCCCTCAAGGGAGACGCTTGATGACCAACCCACTGGTCCGCCGCATCGGCCTGGCGTTGGCCGCACCAGCCCTTGCTGCGGTGTTCGCCGTCGTGGTGTCGGCCATCGTCTTGGAACTGTCCGGATCGAACTCGATCGACACGTTCGGAACGATCCTCAGCAACGGCTTCCAACTGGAGACCTTCGTCGACACGCTGAACCGTGCCACCCCGCTGTTCCTGGCTGGGGTGGCGGCCGCCATCGGCTTCCGGATGAACCTGTTCAACATCGGTGTCGAGGGCCAATACATCTTGGCTGCCTTCGCTGCCGCCGTTGTCGGGGCTGAGCTCAACCGATTTGCCCTCCCCGGGTTTCTTCACACCCTAGCCATCGTGGCGACGGCCATGTTCGTCGGCGCCGTGTGGGCAGGCTTGTCCGGTCTCCTCAAGGTGACCCGCGGCATCAACGAAGTCATTTCGACGATCATGCTGAACTTCGTGGCCACTGGTGGCATCGTCGCTGCTCTGTTGCCGAAGGTGATCACTGACCCGACGGCCCCGAACCAGGGCACCGAGACCATCGCCGAACGAGCGTGGCTCCCCGACCTGAACGGGGTCGCCGAGGTGGTGACCCGCGAGATCGGACGAGGCCGAGAACTGACCGGCGTGTTCCTGATCGCCGTTGTTGTTGCCATCGCCTATCACGTGGGCGTCAACCGAACCGTCTTCGGGTTCGACCTGCGATCGAGCGGCATGAACCCCTTCGCCGCATTCGCGGGCGGTGTACAACCAAAGAAGATGGTGTTCCTGTCGATGGTGCTGTCGGGCGTGGTCGCCGGCCTGGTGGGCATGCCCGAGATCCTCAGCGACAACCACGCGTATGACCAAGGCTTCGTGCAGGGCCTTGGTTTCGGCGGCATCGCCATCGCCCTGCTCGGCCGAAACTCGGCGCTTGGTATGACGTTCGCGGCGTTGTTGTTCGGCTTCCTCGACTCGAGCTCGGCGGTGTTGCAGGTGCAAGCCTCGGCCTCGGCTGAAATTGTCCGCATCATGCAGGCCACGTTCCTGTTGGCGGCCGTGGTCGCCTTTGAGTTCGTCAACAGAATCCGGCAACGAGACGAAGTCGCACGGGCCTCAGCGGCCACCGAGACCCCGAACGGACCGACACCGTCGATCGAGGGGGCCAGCGCATGAGTTGGTTCACCAATCTCCCGTCATGGGCTCGCTGGTCACTCGCTGCTGCCGTTGGCATGTTTGTGCTCACCGTTGTGCAGCGAGTGAGCGGCACGGATCTGCTGACCGAAGAGGGAACGGCCCAAGCCATGCTGCGCTGGTCGATTCCCATCCTGTTGGCCGGCCTCGGCGGGCTTTACAGCGAACGAGCTGGCATCGTCAACATCGGACTCGAGGGCATGATGATCCTCGGGACGTGGTTCGGAGCGTGGGGAGCTCTCAATTGGGGACCGTGGGGCGGACTGGCAGCCGGCTTGGTCGGTGGCGCCCTCGGCGGGCTCCTCCACGCCGTGGCCACCGTCAGCTTCGGCGTCGACCAGATCATTTCCGGCGTGGGGATCAACATTTTGGCTCCGGCTCTCACCCGCTTCTTGTCCGAACGCGTCTTCAGCGGTGAGGCTGGTGGCTCAGTGTCGCAATCGCCACGAGTGGATGGGTTCGGAAACTTCACCGTGCCCGGGCTCGCCGATTTCCTCGGGACGATCCGAGACCAGGAGATCTTCTGGATCTCCGACGTTGCTGGATTCTCTCGCGGCTTTGTGGCCGAAATGTCGTGGTTCACGCTCATCGGACTGCTGACCGTGCCCCTCAGTGGGTGGCTTCTGTGGAAGACCAGAGTGGGGCTGCGTATGCGAATCTGCGGCGAGAACCCCAACGCGGGCGAGTCACTCGGCGTCAACATCTACGGCCACAAGTATCTCGGCGTCATCATCAGCGGCGGACTGTCCGGCTTGGCCGGGGCGTTTATCGTGCTCGAGCTGGCCGGTCTCTACCGAGGCGGCCAAACCCTCGGTCGAGGGTTCATCGGTCTGGCCGCACTGGTGTTTGGCAACTGGCGAGCGATCGGCGTCCTCGCCGGTTCACTGGTCTTCAGCTATCCGTTCGGGCTGTCGCTTGTCGACTTCAACGCCGAATCGAGCGGCGGGGCCACCAGGGCACTGCTCCTCGTCATCGCCATCGCACTGGCGGGAGTCATGGTGTGGGCGCAACGTTCGGGTAAACGAGGCGACGCCATCCTGGCCGGTTTGTTCGCCGCCATCGCACTCGTCTGGTACCTCGGCACCGAGACCGCAGCGGCCTGGCTGCCCAACACGATGCCCTATGCCCTCGTGCTGATCGTGTTGTTGTTTGCCTCACAGCGGCTGCGGGGTCCGCGAACCGCCGGACTTCCCTATCGCCGGGGTGAGACCTGATGGCCGCAACCCGATGAACCTGTCGCTTACCGAAGCGCAGCTGTTGCCGAAGCTGTTGCTGCACGATCACCTCGACGGCGGCATGCGCCCGGCAACGATTCTCGAGTTGGCAGACAACGTCGGCCACAAGCTTCCAACTACCGAAGAGTCAGACCTCGTTGCCTATTTCAGAGCCGGCGCAGACGCCGGCGACATCCTGCAATACCTCGACACGTTCTCCCACACCCTTCCGCTCCTCCAGTCGGCCGAGAACCTTCACCGGGTCGCCCGAGAAGCAGCAGAGGATCTGGCGGCCGACGGTGTCATCTACGCCGAGGTTCGGTTTGCCCCCGAGCTACATCCGGGCGTGGGCTCACTCGACGACGCGATCGAAGCCGTCACCGCCGGGTTCGCCGATGGGCCTGATGCCATCGAGGTCAACACCATCATCTGCGCCATGCGCACCGAAGACCGGTCGGCCGAGGTAGCGGCCACCTGTGTGGAATGGACCGCCAAGCCCGACAGCGGTGTTGTTGCCTTCGACTTAGCGGGAGCCGAGACGGGCTTTCCGCCCAGCGATCACGCAGAGGCGCTCGACATTGCTCGTGCCGGGCTGGCCCGCGTCACGATCCATGCGTCAGAACCACCGGGTCTCGAACTCATCGCCGACGCGCTTCGCATGGGGGCCGAGCGAGTCGGGCATGGCGTACGCCTGATCGAAGACTGCACCATCGCCGAAGACGGCTCGCTCGACCTCGGGCCCTTGGCTCGATACGTCCGCGATCGCCGAGTCCCCCTCGAACTGTGCCCGTCGTGCAACGTCCAGATCGGTGCCGTGCCCACACTGGCCGATCACCCGATCGGCCCCTTCCTCCGGGCCGGGTTCAACGCAACAATCAATACCGACAACCGGCTCATGTCCGGTGTGTCGGTCAGCAGCGAGGTTGCGGCTGTGGCCAACACGTTCGGCCTGTCGCTTGACGAACTCCACACCGCTCAGACCAACGCGGTCGAAGCCAGCTTCGCATCACACACCACGAAGCAGCGATTGACCGAACAGCTGGCAGCCAGCTACACCGACTGATTCGAACTCAGAGACAGAGAACCCTCCATGCTCAATGACAAGCAGATCACCGATTGGGAACGCGATGGCTTTCTCGTGCTGCCCGAGCTGATCGATCCGCAGCGTTGCGACGAGTTGGCCGCTCGGAGCGCCGAGTTGGTGGCGGCATTCGACCCGAGCTCACACTCAACAGTCTTTCGGACCAACGAACAGAACCGGGTGGCCGACGGCACCTTCCTCAATTCCGGCTCACGCATCGAGTTCTTCTGGGAGGAAGACGCCTTCGACGAACACAACAATCTTGTCGTCGACCCCACCAAGGCCATCAACAAGTTCGGCCACGCCCAGCACGATCTCGACCCCACGTTCTCATCGTTCTCACGACAGTCACCGCTCCCTGAGCTCGTCGCCGACCTCGGCGTGGCCAACCCGAAGTTGCTGCAGTCGATGTTGATCTTCAAGCAACCACGCATTGGCGGAGAGGTCGGCTCGCACCAAGACGCTGCCTTTCTCTACACCGACCCCGTCACGGTGATCGGTCTGTGGTTTGCGCTCGAAGACGCCACGATCGACAACGGCTGCCTCTTCGCCCAGCCCGGAGGGCATCGCAGCCCGCTACGGGAACGATTCCGTCGAGCAGCGAGCGGGGGAACCGAATTCGTCGAACTGGACGCCACGCCACTCCCTCAACTCGGCGAAGCCGATCTGGTCCCGCTCGAGGTGCCGAAGGGAACCTGTGTGGTGCTGCACGGGCTCCTTCCCCACGGCTCACACCCCAACCGTTCCGAAACCTCACGGCTTGCCTATTCGCTGCACATCATCGATGGCCAAGCAACATATCCAGACGACAATTGGCTGCAGCGACCAGACCTCCCGCTGCAGGGCTTTTAGAGCCGCTCAGCACACCCCACCGAGCACCTCACGGTGAGTGACGGCGGGGTGACGGTCCGGGCTGAAATGGGCCCGTTTTTGCCCTTGATGTAGCGGATTTTGATCGATCGCATCGATTCGCCGTTTCCTCGTCATCCCGTCGCGTTCTGTGGTTAGCATCGGCTTGTGGAGCACTCGATGGGCTCTGGTCTTCGCGACCAGCTACGGCGGCGTCGCCGTCGCGCGCGCTCGCCACGATCCGTGGTCGTTGGGGTGCTCATCGGCATCATCATCGGGCTTCCCACGATCTCGCTCGCGTCGATCCTCACCCAGAACTTCCAAACCGGCTCGGTCGAGATCGATGGTCCCTTGGTTGAGGCCTACGACTACCAGCAGGGCTCCAACAAGAGCTGGACCGGGTCAACCGACTTCGACCTCGGCACCTACACCGACACCATCAGTGACCTCGAGGAGCCGATCGGCACGCAGCTTGACCGCCTCACCCTTGAGCCCATCGGACCAACCGGAACCGTTACGGCTGACGTCACCGACATTGCATGGTGGGACCAGAATTGGAACACCCGCCACTGCCTCGAGCTCGACCACACCGATCCGGCCGCCACCTCGGTCAGCGAGTACCAATACCGAATCGAGTTCAACGATCTCGATCAGCTCGCCCTCGATGGGTTCGTCCAGGCCGATTTCGGCGACTTTCGAGCCGTCGCCGCCGACGGGGCCACCCAACTCCCGCTCTGGGTCGACGAGTACGACGAGGCCGTCTGGGTTCAGGTCGACGCCATCAACGCCAACTCCACAACGCACTTCTGCCTGTACTTCGGCCATGTCACTGGCGGCCAACTCGCCCTGCCGAACCACACCGAAGAAGACGTCTTCACCTACTCAGCTCCGAAGGACATCTACTACGCCGTCCACGACAACTACGGAGTAGGCGCCGGCGTCGAGATCGATATCGCCAGCCTGGTCAACAACAACTCCATCACCCGCGACGGTGACGCTGGCTCGACCCAACTGCTCGATTCGGGCGAACTCTCGACCTTTACAGGGATGACCCCCGACAGCGTGATCTCGGCTACCGGGCCGGTCACTGCACGCGTAGCAGGGCTGCCAACAGGATCAAATGTGATCCGCCAGGGTGCTGGGTACGACTCGCTCGTCCCGATCTCGTGGGCCTCGACCGATTTCATCATCCCAGCCGAGCGGGGCACCCAGCGAGTGCACGTCTACGCGCCGTTCGCCACCTCGACGGTCGACATCTACGAAGGCGGTAATGCGCTGCCG
>CALJSB010000105.1 GCA_937976305.1 uncultured Acidimicrobiales bacterium | reverse complement strand
ATTCGGCCCCTGGGGTTTCGTCGTTTTGGCAGTCTATTTTGCCTAGTTAGGCACTCCGGGTGCCATAGACTCAAAATAGACTGTTCGATAGACTGCTGTGATGGCGGGTTGGCGTGAGCGGTTCGAGGACAAGGTTGATCGTTCTGGCGATTGCCATGTCTGGACGGGGGCCAAGACGCCCTCAGGTGTGAGCCAGGTGCGTATTGGCGGCAAGTTGAGAACTGCGGCTCAGGTGGCGTGGGAGATTGAGCACGGTCCGCTTGTTCATGGGAGTCGGATTCGATCGTGTGACGTGACGCCGTTGTGCGTCCGGGTGGATCACCTCGACGTTGAAGAACCATCGCCGGTAGCTGTTGAACGTTCTCGCCGTGCGCCCCGTGGGAGCGGTTCGATGCGTGAGGTTGCGGACGGGAAGTGGAAGCTGACTGTTGATGCTGGCCGTGATGCGAGGGGTCGGCGTCGCCGTGTGACGCGAACGGTTCATGGATCTCAGCGTGATGCTTCGCGAGCACTTGCGGCGTTGACGACTGATGTGCAGTCGGGCAAGCGCAAGCCCTCAGCGCCCACAACCTCAGGTAAGGCGGCGTTGTCGGTCACTGGTCTTATGGAGTGGTACGTGCCGTTTGCTCGTGAGGTGCGTGGTTTGGAGCGGGGCACCGTGCACGGTTACGCCGAGGTGTTCGACGTGTGGCTCAAGGATCAGATTGGCCACCTAGCTGCTGATCGTTTGACCCCCGGTGATGTTGATGTCGCGTTTGGCAAGATGCGGGCTGGCGGGCTGTCTCAGAGTCGGATGGGCCATGCCCGCTCAGCGTTGTCTGGCGCGTACAAGTGGGGGCGGCGTCACGACAAGGTGACGGCCAATCCAATGGCCGGGTTCGAGTTGCCGAAGAGCAAGAAGGTGAAGAAGAAGACCGTTGCGCCTGAGCTTGGTGATCTGTTGGCGTTGCTCGAACACGCCCGCTCCGAGGATCCGGAGTTCTCGCCGGTGTTGACGTTAGCGGCCACGACGGGCATGCGTCGTGGGGAGCTATCGGGGCTGCGGCGCTGCCATTTGCGTTTGGATCGCCAAGAGATTCATGTGCAGCGGTCGATCAGTGAGATCGAGGGCGAGTTGGAGGACAAACCAACCAAGACCCACGACACCCGAACGGTTCGTCTTGATGAGGCGACGACCGCGTTTCTTGTCGAGCATCTGTCGGCGATGGACGAGCGGGCGAGCGAGCTTGGGTTCTCGGTTGGCGACGATGGCTTTGTGTTTAGTTTGGAGCCGGACTGTCATGCGCCGATGCGCCCGGAGTTGATGACTCGTCGGATGCGGCGACTTCGCAAGAGTCTGGGTGCTGGGTCGCTGAGTTTTGATGCGACGATTCTGGCGATGCGGAAGTGGACGAGTACTGAGCTGTTGGACGCGGGCTTCAACCCATCAACTGTGAGTGGCCGCCAGGGTCACACGGTGCAGGTGATGTTGAACAACTACTCGGCACATCGGGCATCAGCGGACCAGGCGGCTGCTGATCATTTGGGGGACATCGTGCACGGCCAGCCATCTGCGGGCGACGGTTCGTAGCTCGGATCCCGGAGCGTTCGTCGCTCAATCGCTACTCAAGCTCGACGCAACCCGGATCGTCGGTATCCAGAACCAACTCGAACGTGCAGCTGACATTCCCTTCAGACGTCTCGATCAGAATGTTGCGCGGAGTCGCATACTCCCGCTCAAACATCAAAAGCGCGGCCGAGCCATCGGCCGAATACAAGTCGACGCTCTCACCTGACACGTCCTCTACCTGCCCGATGGTTTGTAGGACCATCACTTCCTGGCCGCTGCCTCGATCCTCTCCCCAAGCAATGATCTGCACCGGACCGTTTGTAAAGCGAGGGTCCAGCTGACAGCCCGCTTCAAAGGAAAGACCGGTGTCAACCACGACATCAAAGTCACAGGACGATTCGGCAGGCAACGGATCGACCACGCACGCCGACACAAACATCGCGGCCGCAAGCAGCACCACTCTTGTCAACATTGCGTGCCAAGGTCTCATCAAAGCGACATCCCCGCTCTAAGGCGATTCTGTGCGTCCAGCGGCCGCCAAACCCAGGGAGACAAACAACCTCGCAGCGAAGCCGACAGCTGCCCTGACTTACGTTGCTGGTCGAGAAGCCATTCTCGAAGTTCGAGCGGCGGCGAGATCGTCATGATGAGAAGAACCCGTAGTTCCTCACGAACTCCTTGGCTTGCGGGCTGTTCCGTCCGCCAAAGTTGTAGTGCTGAATGTCGAACATCGAATCTTCAGCTGAGAAGAACGGGCCATGCTCGAGCTGCCAGTACACGATCTCATCGCGACGATTCGTCGTAACGATTCCCGCCACCCCTCTGTGACACCACACTCCCCAATCCTTCGACGGGCCCCACACCGCTAGAACGTTCGGCAACGTCATCAGCCGATCGATAACAAGCCTGTCATGCTCAACAAGCATCGATACGAACTCGTCGTTCGTCGTCTCGACTGGAACCGAGATGCCGCCGAACCACTCGTTGTGCAACTGTTCGTCGTCATCGACAGCCAGGTAGTGGACGATCGAGTCGCCATGCAGCGCTGCTAGTGACGAAAGCATGCCCCAATGCGAGGCCGAGAAAGCATGATCGGCGTCGTAGACGGGTTCACGAGCCAACGGAAGACGGTTGACTTTTTCCGGGAGCATCTGCGACAGATCAAAAACCTCCTCGGCCTCTCGCCGACGCTCTGCACGCTCTGTCGCGTCCTGCCACATCATCGACCGTCGATGCATACCGTCAAACTCTATGAGCACACGCAAGATCGGATTGCCCCGCATCGAGGTTGTGACGAGAGCGCCAGGAAGCAATGGGTCGCGACGACCGCTAGGACCGCCGCCACAGGAACACGCCACAAGTCATGATCAACAGAACGGTAAGCAGAAACGCAGCCTGGCCAGCCGAGCCCCATGCTGACCCGATCCACAACGATCCGAACCACCCGACCGCAACCAACACAAGCGGAGCAAGTTTCTTCACACCGACGGTCCGATCACCTTCGGGGCCCAGCGCGACCTACCGACATCCGCCCACTCGACTACAGCGAAGCCGCCCTCTTCAAGCTGACCAACAAGCCCCGGCCCATCAACAACCAACAAAGCTGAACCCAAATCAGACGTCCGAATAGTCGCTCTCACCGTGCCACCAGCCTCAAACAAGGCAAAACTCACTAGCGGCCGAGCCGCTACTTCGACAACAACGTCTGCCCAATCCGACAAGTCAATCGTCACGATGTCGCCTGACCGGAAGCGCAACTCAAGGTCTGGGTACTCGAGCACACAAGTTGCCTTGCCCCGCACTGTCGTCACAGAAGAGAAGATGACCGCGACCGACCTCTTCGACGACACCGATCTTCGGACCCAGGACCCAAATCTCGCAACGCCTGCACTGATTTGCTCCAAGGCTCTCGATCTCCTAGCACGAAACGAGGGCCTGCGCTGCTGCCGCACGCCCCCCTTGACGCCTTACGGCCGAACTCGCTGTGGCTTGACCCAAGTCATTGCTAATCGGCCCGCTTCCAAGGTAAGTCGTCGACGCGGATAGTCCACCTGCTCCACCGATAATCGCAGCGCACAAAAGTCTCTCGTCTTCTCCCTCTTCAAGGGTGGCCTCGATTGTGAGATTCACCGCGGCGCCGGAAGCAACATATGAACCGCCACACACCACCGGATAGGCCACAGTCGTGGCTACGCCACCGGTGCAGGCGGCGGTGGTGATCAATGTTCCGAGGTACGCAACCGTCCCGGCAGCTAGCGCACATGCAAGATCGGTCAAACACTCTCCCGCACGCGTACTGTCGACTCCGAACGGTTCGCGAGGGATCACAAGCACCGGCACCGGGGTTCGAGATCCTTCGAAGTCTTCTCGTTCGCTTTCGACCACACGTCGAGGACTCGTGTAATCAACGGGCGTCGTTGCAGTTGAACTGTCCGGGTAGAAGCACTCGGCACCACGGGTCGGCGTATACGTATATGACCCATCATCTCGAATGGTTAGGGACGTTGGATCAACACAAAGACCACTCGGATCGGCGTACGTCACTGGGTTTCCGTTGGCGTACATCAGAGGCTCTCGGGTGACAAGGACCAACGGATCAACTGTTGTAAACACACCTGATGCGGTGTCGTAGTACCGAGCGTTGAGGTAACTGAGGCCCGTCGATTCGTCGGCGGTTTCTCCGATGTAGCCGCGGTCGGTGTTGCTGATTGGAGTTGACCCGGTTTGGCGGACACGGGGTTTTGGTTGTTCAGGCTGCTCTGGTTGATGCAGCGTAGGTCTCGGCTGGTGTTCGGTGACCGAGGCCGGCTTGGTGTCGTTGACGGTTGTAGAAGATCTCGATGTAGTCG
>CALJSB010000104.1 GCA_937976305.1 uncultured Acidimicrobiales bacterium | reverse complement strand
CAAGCGGTCACTTCCATGGCTGACGGAAGCTCCGCTTGGACGTTTCTGCTCGATCCACAGGGCCGTATTGCGGCGTGGATGCGGATGACTCGCGTCGACGATCAGACGTACTGGCTCGACATGGATCCCGGCGCCGGCGAGGGCGCGCTGGCCCGTCTCGAACGATTCAAGTTGCGGGTTGATTGCACCTTCGAGCTGTCAACCGCTGAGATCGTCGCCGTCCGTGGCCCCGATGCCGACCCAGCAACAGCTTCGTCCGGTGTTGTCGCCTCGCTCAACTGGCCAGAAGTCGCGGGCTTCGATCTGCTCGGCCCCGACGCAGCAGTACCTGCTGGCGTCGAAGAAGCCGATGGCTCGGTGCTCGAAGCGCACCGCATCGCGCTGCGCATCCCGGTCATGGGCCGCGAGATCGCAGAAAAGACCATTCCCGCTGAGCTCGGTGTCGTGGAGATGTCGGCGGACTTCACCAAGGGTTGTTACGTCGGGCAAGAGCTCGTGGCCCGAGTTGATTCGAGAGGCAACAACACTCCCCGCACGATGCGGGGGGTGACGATTGCGGCGATGCCCGAAGGAGAACTGCCTGTCCCGCTGCTTCAAGGCGGCGCCGAAGTCGGGCTGCTCACGAGCGCCGCCGCACTGGGCGACTCGGTCGTCGGCCTCGCATCGGTGAAGCGTGCTGCCGACCTCGATCAACCTCTGGTTCTCGGGGCAGACGGCCCGTTGGTGACGGTCGAGCCCTAGCTCATGCATTCATTTTCGCTCGCGTCGCGGCTTGGCGATAGCGTCGCCGCATGACAAAGCTCTCTCTCATTGCAAAGTTGACCGCGGCCGAAGGCAAAGTTGACGAGCTCAAGGCTGCGCTCGCAAACCTCATCGAGGCGGCAGACGAAGAGTCCGAACTCGAGGTCTACAGCGCCCACCAGAGCCAAGACGACCCGAACGTCTTCTACTTCTTCGAGCTCTACACCTCAGAGTCGTCGCTCGAAACGCATGGCAAGGGCGAAAAGATGAAGGCCGCAATGGGCGCCATGGGTGGACTGCTCGGTGGTCGCCCTGAGGTAACCAAGCTCGATCCAGTCGCAGCGAAAGGGCTCGACATCTGAGCACCTATCTCGACAACATCCTGGAGGCGCATCGCGCCGCCGCCAGGAACGATCAACGGCGGCTCGAACCACTGATCGAACAAGCCAAGTCATCGCCACCGGCGCGGGGGTTCGCGTCAGCCATTCGGTCGGCCGAGGGGCTTGCCGTGATCTCAGAAGTGAAGCGCCGGTCACCATCGAAGGGTGATCTCAACGCCGAGCTCGATCCGGCCGGACTCGCTGCCAGTTACGAAGCAGGCGGAGCAACCTGCCTGTCGGTCTTGACCGATGTCGACCACTTCGGCGGCTCACCGGCCGATCTGCAGGCGGCGCGAGCCGGCGTCGAAATTCCTGCGCTGCGCAAAGACTTCACGGTGTCAGCCCATGATGTTGTCGACGCCCGCCTGATGGGCGCCGATTGCGTGCTCCTGATCGTTGCTGCGCTCGACAACTCAGAGTTGGCCGACTTTCACGCCCTGGCGGTCGAAATTGGCTTGGATGTGCTCGTCGAGACTCATGACGAGGCCGAGGTCGAGCGTGCCCTGGTGGCCGACGCCTCCCTGATTGGCGTCAACCAGCGAGATCTCGTGACCTTCGAGGTCGACACCGATCGAGCCGTCCGAGTGGCGTCATATCTTCCAGACGATGCGGTGAAGGTTGCCGAATCTGGGGTGCAGGGGCCCGAAGACGCGGCGATTCTGCGAACCGCTGGCTACGACGCCGTTCTGGTGGGCGAAGCGCTGGTGCGATCGGGTGATCCAGCCGCCGCAGTCGCAGCGTTGCGGGCCTGCTAGAAGTTCGGCTGCGGAGCGGTTGACCGAGAAATTCTGTTCTGGTCGAGGTCTGTCGCCACTAGCGTTGTCGTGTGAGCGACGAGCCCCGCATCTTCGTCAAGATCTGTGGTGTCACCACGGTTGACGATGCGTTGTTGGCCGCTGGTATGGGCGCCGACGCTCTTGGTCTGAATTTTGTGGCATCGTCGTCGCGGCGCATCACGTCGGGTCGAGCCAAAGAGATCACCCGACGGCTGCCGCCCGAGGTTCTGACGGTGGGAATCTTTCGCAACGAGAGCCGAGAGCGAGTGGTCGAGACGGCGAACACGATCGGTCTTCGGGCCGTGCAACTCCACGGCCACGAGTCGGCCGAAGACACCCGGTGGGTGGCTGAGCGTGTCCCTGCTGTGATCCGAGCCTTTTCGGCCAACGATCCTGCCCTTGCCCGACACGTCGAGTTCGGCCCGGTTCGCCTTTTGGTCGATGCTCCCGAACCCGGTAGTGGCCACACCTTCGACTGGACTCGCATGGATGAGCTGGAGCTCGACTGCCCGGTCGTTCTTGCTGGGGGTCTCAACCCCGACAACGTCACCGAGGCAATCGAAACCGTGCGTCCGTGGGGTGTTGATGCCGCGTCGGGCGTCGAATCGTCCCCGGGTAAGAAGGATCCCGTTCTTGTGCGCCGGTTCATCGCTGCGGCCCGAGCCGTGCCATTCTCCGACCACCCCTATCGCGCCGAGCCCTTTGACTGGGCGGAAGATGCAGCGCGACCCGATCAGACCTCTCAGGAGGATCCCCGATGACAGCAACAGACGTCCCAACCCCGAGCGTGATGGGCGACCCCGATGAAGGCGGTCGATTTGGCCGCTTCGGCGGTCGTTACGTGCCCGAGACGCTTGTGCCTGCGTGTGCCGAACTCGAGGACGCGTTTCGGGAGGCGTGGTCGGATCCCGAGTTCATCAAGGAGTTCAACGATCTGCTGCGGGACTACGCCGGACGGCCCTCGCCGGTCACCGAATGCCACAACCTGTCGGCCGAACTCGGCTTTCGGGTGCTGCTGAAGCGCGAGGACCTCAACCACACCGGCAGCCACAAGATCAACAATGTTCTCGGTCAAGCGTTGCTGGCCAAGCGCATGGGCAAGACCCGTCTCGTGGCCGAGACCGGCGCCGGCCAGCACGGTGTTGCCACCGCAACGGCAGCCGCACTCCTCGGCATGGAGTGCATCGTCTTTATGGGTGAGGTCGACATCAAGCGTCAAGCCCTCAACGTGTTCCGTATGCGATTGCTCGGGTCCGAGGTGCGCCCCGCCCTTTCTGGAAGCCGCACGCTCAAAGACGCGGTGAATGAGGCCATGCGCTACTGGGTGGCCGCGGTCGAGTCGACCTACTACTGCCTCGGGTCGGTCATGGGGCCGCACCCGTACCCATGGATGGTGCGTGAGTTTCACCGAGTGATCGGCAACGAAGCTCGTGAGCAGTGCGCCGAGTTACTCGGCCCCGAATCAAATGACGGCGTCCCCGACGTCGTTGTGGCCTGCGTTGGCGGCGGGTCGAACGCCATCGGCATCTTCTCCGGCTTTGCCGACACGAACGCCGAACTCGTCGGCGCTGAACCTTCAGGCGGAGCCGCCGTTGGCCGTCAGGTGCCCGGCGTGGTGCACGGCTCGATGTCCTATCTCATGCAGGACGAGTTTGGTCAGGTCCAGGAAGCGCACTCAGTGTCGGCTGGGCTCGACTATCCGGGCGTCGGGCCCGAGCATGCGCACCTCGCCGAGATCGGTCGCGCTCGCTATGAGCCAGTCACCGATACCGAAGTGATCGAGGCCTTTCAGCTGATGTCACGCACCGAAGGCATCATTCCTGCCCTCGAACCCGCCCATGGTCTCGCCTGGATGGTCAAGGCCAAGGATGAGCTTGCGGGCAAGGTCGTGTTGCTCAACATGTCGGGCCGTGGCGACAAAGATGTGGCGCAGGTGCAAGCCATCCTTGACGGCGACGCCGAAGCCTTGGAGACCATGCGCTCATGACCGCAACGCCAACCCCCGCCACCTGGACCCCAGGCCCGCTCGAAGCGGCCCTGCGTGCCAAACGAGACGAGGGCCGCAAACTGTTGTGCCCCTACGTGATGGGTGGATACCCGATCGACGATTGGCCCCGGCTGATCGAAGGGTTTGCGAGTGTTGGCGCTGATGCTCTCGAAATCGGTATCCCGTTCTCCGATCCGGTGATGGACGGTCCAACGGTGCAAGAGGCATCGACGCTTGCCCTCGACAACGGCACCGATCCAACGACGGTCTTGGCTGGCGTTGCGACGACCGAACCCGGCATTCCGCTCGTCGCCATGACGTACTACAACATCTGTTTCCACATGGGCCACGAGCGCTTTGCGAGCTCGCTCAAACAAGCCGGCATCAGCGGAGCGATCCTGCCTGATCTTCCGCTCGAAGAAGTCGACGACTGGGCTCGGGTGGCCGATGCCGAGGGTATTGAGACAGTGATGTTGGCCGCACCGACAGCGCCCGACGAACGTCTGCCCCGAATCGTGTCGCGGTCTCGCGGTTTCGTCTACGGCGTTGGTCTTGTCGGCATCACGGGCGAACGAGCCGAGCTGGCATCGAGCGCACTCGAGATGGCTCGAAGGCTGAAAGACACCACCGATCTGCCGGTGATCATCGGCATCGGCGTGTCGAGCCCGGAACAGGCAGCCGAAGTTGCCGAGGTTGCCGACGGAGTGGTGGTGGCCAGCGCCATCTTGCGTCGGATGCTCGAAGGCGGTTCGCCAGAAGACGCCATCGAGTTCGTCGGTCAACTGCGGGCCGCACTCGACAGCGTCTGACGACTGAGCTTGTGTGACAGATGAGCCCAGCGCCTGATCAACAACACGACCCAGACTGTGAGTTGTGTCAGGCCGACCGCTTCACCCACTGGTATCACGAAGACGAGATCTGTTGGGTTGCTGACTGCGAGGCGTGCGGGGTGCCCATGGTGGTGTGGCGTCATCACGGCACCGAACCACCCGATGCAGATGTCGAGCACGCGTTGTCTGTTCTGAACGGCATCGCCGAGCAACGTTTCGGTGATGCGTTCTCGATTGACCGTCAGATGCGCCAAGTGCCTGACCACTTTCATGCCCATGCACGAGACACCGACTGGTGGTCGAAACGGATGACGAGGCCACTGTCTCGCTACACCGGCGTGGGCGGCGATCGCGAGACAATCGGCTGAAGGGGAACACTGAGGGTGGGTCGGGGGTTTCGTGTTCATGCCTGACACCCCCAAGGTTCTCTTTTCACGCCCATCGGGGCGAGCCACACGTCGCATCGGCATCGTGGCGCTTGCTGTCGCCCTGATCGCCGCTGCTTGTTCCAGCAGCGAGGACTCCGCCGCTGTTGCCGCCGACGACAGTGCGGCTGACGAGGGCGCGGCGACGACCGAAGCCGCCGAAACTGAAGCGAGCGATGACGCTGAGGAGCCCGAGGAGTCCGGCGGGGATGACGCCGAACTGCCGGCGAGCAACGTCACGCCAGATCCCGACTTCGACTACGCCAGCCACGACTACAGCGCTGATCCAGTGCAATCCGCACTCAATGCCGGGCCGAACAACGCTGCGTTCCCGCCTCCGATCGTCGACCCAGTCGCCATCGTGTCTGGTGGTCCGCCGCCCGACGGTATTCCGCCAATCGATAATCCGATTTTCATCTCGCAGGCCGAAGCTGCGAGCTTCATCGCCGATGGCGACGAACCCGTTGTTGTTGTTGACCTCAACGGCGAGGCCCGGGCGTATCCGATCTCGATTCTGATCTGGCACGAAATCGTCAACGATGAAATCGGCGGTGTGCCGGTGACGGTGACCTACTGTCCGCTCTGCAACTCAGCCCTCACGTTCGACCGCCGCTTTGGCGATCGCGTGCTCGACTTCGGCACATCCGGCCGCCTCTATCAGTCGGCACTCGTGATGTATGACCGTCAGACCGAGTCGCTGTGGGCTCACTTCACCGGACAGGGAATCGTCGGCCACTTCGCCGGCGCCCAGCTCGATCTGATCCCGACGCAGACGCTCTCGTTCGATCAGTTCGCCGAACTGCACCCAGACGGCGTCGTGCTCAGCTCCGACACCGGCTTCAGCCGGAACTACGGCACCAATCCCTATGTCGGCTACGACGACGAGACGACGCAGCCAATCTCAGGCTTCATCTCCCAGCCCATCGATGAGCGGCTCGCCTCGAAGCGCCGTGTGGTCGGTGTGGTCGACGAAGCAGGACCCGTTGCCATCACGCTCTCGTCGCTCGCCGAGTCGGGAGTTCTGACGGTTGATGCCGATGGACGTAACCTCGTGTTGTTCCATCAGGGGGGTCTCGCTTCCTCGCTCGACGATCAGTTCATCGCTGACGGCGCCGACATCGGCCAGACCGGTGTCTTCATCCCTGAAGGCCCAGATGGTCAAGCGCTGACGTTCACTGCCTCTGGCGACGACACCTGGACCGACGCTGAAACGGGGTCGACCTGGGTGATCAACGGCCTGGCGACCGATGGCCCGCTCGCCGGTGAGCGGCTTGTTGCTGTGCCGCACCTCGATACCTTCTGGTTCTCGTGGTCGACCTACCGCCCCGGCACCATCCTCGTCGAGTAACCCCCCAACTCACCCCGTTCTGGAGTCTCCCACCGGCGAAAACGCCGGTGGCGGCCTCCAGAACAAGGGGAAACGGGTAGATCTGGGCGA
>CALJSB010000103.1 GCA_937976305.1 uncultured Acidimicrobiales bacterium | reverse complement strand
GCTCAGAAGCTCACGGGCCTCGAGCTCAACGAGCTCGAGGAGCTCTTCGTCATCGACCATGTCGGCCTTGTTCAAGGCAACAACAATGGCGGGCACGCCCACCTGGCGAGCAAGAAGCACGTGCTCACGGGTCTGAGGCATCGGGACGTCTGCGGCGGACACGACCAAGATGGCTCCGTCGACCTGAGCCGCACCGGTGATCATGTTCTTGATGTAGTCAGCGTGACCGGGCATGTCGACGTGGGCGTAGTGACGCTCTTCAGTCTCGTACTCAACGTGAGACACGTTGATCGTGATGCCACGCTCGCGCTCTTCAGGAGCCTTGTCGATGTTCTCGAACGCCGTAGCGTCGTTTCCATCAACACGGTCCGCAAGAACCTTGGTGATCGCAGCAGTGAGTGTGGTCTTGCCATGGTCGATGTGACCCATGGTTCCAACATTCACGTGCGGCTTATTGCGCTCAAACTTTTCCTTGGCCATCTTTTCGTCTCTTTCAAATCTTCCGGAACGAGCTGTTCACGGTGTTCTGGGGTTTTGTCACTCGCCCCGGATGCGCTTGACGATGTCTTCTTGCACGCTGCCGGGTGTTGGTTGGTAGCTGTGGAACTGCATGGTGTACGTCGCACGACCTTGGGTCTTTGACCGGAGGTCGGTTGAGTAACCGAACATTTCTGACAGCGGAACCTGGGCGGAAACGACCTGGTTGTTACCACGTGCTTCCATCTGTCCGACCTTCCCTCGACGGGAGTTCAGGTCGCCGATGACGTCGCCCATGTAATCCTCGGGCGTCACCACCTCGACGGCCATGACAGGCTCAAGCAGCTGCGGCTTCGCCATGCGAGCCGCTTGCTTGAACGCCATGTTGCCGGCGATTTTGAATGCCATTTCGGAGGAGTCCACGTCGTGGTACTTCCCGTCGAGCAGGGTGACTCGAATGTCCACAGAAGGGAATCCGGCGAGCACGCCTGTCGTCATGGCCTCTTTACAGCCTTGATCAACCGAGCCGATGTATTCACGAGGAATACGGCCACCGGTGATCTTGTCGATGAATTCGTAGCCGCCACCCGGGCCAGAAGGTTCCATCGCAATGGTGACCTCGGCGAACTGACCAGAACCACCGGTCTGCTTCTTGTGGGTGTAGGTGTCTTTCTCGACGTTCTTGGTGATCGTCTCGCGGTAGGCCACCTGTGGCTTACCGACAGAGGCGTCGACCTTGAACTCACGCAGCATGCGGTCGACCAGCACCTCGAGGTGCAGCTCGCCCATGCCGGCGATGATGGTCTGGCCGGTCTCTTCGTCGCTTCGAACCGTAAAGGTTGGGTCTTCTTCAGACAGCGACTGGAGGGCCTTGGCCATCTTGTCTTGGTCGGCCTTGGTCTTGGGCTCGACGGCAACGTGGATCACGGGATCGGGGAACTCGAGCGACTCGAGCACGATCGCTGAACCAGCGTCGGTGAGCGTGTCCCCGGTACGAACGTCCTTCATGCCGATGGCAGCGAGGATGTCGCCCGTCATGGCAACTTCGCGGTCTTCCTGCTTGGCTGCGTGCATCTCGAGCAGGCGACCCATGCGCTCTTTGTTGCCGGTACGGGTGTTGAGCAGCTGGCCACCCTTTTCGACCTGGCCTGAGTAGACCCGGAAGTAGGTGAGCTTGCCGCCACCAGCGCCGGGCGACGCCATGATCTTGAACGCAAGAGCCGAGAACGGCTCGTTGTCGTCGGCCTTGCGGGACTCTTCGTCGCCGGACTTGTAGCCGGTTCCGGTGATGTCGGGAAGGTCGAGCGGCGAGGGCAGGTACTTGATGACCGAGTCGAGCAGGGGCTGCACACCCTTGTTCTTGAACGCCGTGCCGCACAGAATTGGGACGAGCTTGTTGTCGATCGTTGCGGCGCGGAGGGCGGCGATGAGCTCGGCTTCGGTGATTTCCTCGTCTTCGAGGTACTTCATCATGAGGTCGTCGTCGGTGGCGGCGACGGCCTCGAGCAGCGTGGCCCGGAATTCTTCGGCCTTCTCGGCGTACTCGTCGGGAATGTCGACTTCTTCGTAGGTTGCGCCGAGATCGTTCTCGTCGGTTGCCTTCGACCACACGAGGGCCTTCATCTTGACGAGGTCGACCACGCCGAGGAAGTCCATCTCGATGCCGATCGGCAGCTGGATGACCGCAACGTTCTCGGTCAAACGCTCTTTGATCGTGTCGAGGCAGAAGTAGAAGTCAGCACCGGTGCGGTCGAGCTTGTTGACGAAGCACATGCGGGGAACGCCATAGCGGTCGGCTTGGCGCCACACCGTTTCGGTCTGTGGCTCGACACCGGCAACGCCGTCGAATACGGCAACGGCGCCGTCGAGCACGCGCAGTGAGCGCTCGACCTCGACGGTGAAGTCGACGTGGCCAGGCGTGTCGATGATGTTGATCCGATGGTCGTCCCAGAAACAGGTGGTGGCAGCAGAGGTGATCGTGATGCCACGCTCCTGCTCCTGTTCCATCCAGTCCATGGTCGCGCCGCCGTCGTGGACCTCACCGATCTTGTAGTTCTTGCCGGTGTAGTAGAGGATCCGCTCGGTGGTGGTGGTCTTACCGGCATCGATGTGCGCCATGATGCCGATGTTGCGATATCGGTCGAGTGGTGTGGGTCGTGACATGAGTGGGTCAGCCTCGGGCTTGCGTCAAAAGGTTCGGGGGTAAACAGTCTGATCTATCTGGAGCGTGAGTCGGCGAATGGGCAGGCTCGGCTCCAGCAACCTGGTGGGGTTACCAGCGGTAGTGAGCGAACGCCTTGTTGGATTCGGCCATCTTGTGCAGGTCTTCGCGCTTCTTCGCCGAGGCGCCAATGCCGTTGCTGGCATCGAGGATCTCATTGGCGAGCCGCTCGGCCATCGTGCGCTCACGACGATCTCGAGCGTGGCCCACAACCCAGCGAACAGCGAGGGTGGTGGCTCGGCGAGGTCGAACCTCGACGGGCACCTGATAGGTCGCACCGCCGACTCGGCGGGAGCGAACCTCAAGCTGCGGCTTGACGTTGTCGACAGCTCGCTTCAGGGCAGCGACGGAATCGCCACCGGTCTTCTCGCCGACGATGTTCAGTGCGTCGTAGACAATTCGTTCGGCCGTGCTCTTCTTGCCGTCGAGCAGGACCTTGTTGATGATCTGGGTGACGAGCACGGATCCGTGAACGGGATCGGGCTCAAGATTGCGGCGAGGTGCGGGACCCTTGCGAGGCATGTCAGCCTTCCTTCTTCACGCCGTAGCGGCTGCGAGCCTGCTTGCGGTCACGGACACCGGCGGTGTCGAGCGTGCCTCGGACGATCTTGTAGCGAACACCGGGGAGATCTTTCACACGACCACCACGGACGAGCACGATGGAGTGTTCCTGCAGGTTGTGGCCTTCGCCTGGGATGTAGGCGGTGACTTCGATGCCACTGGTCAAACGAACACGGGCGACCTTGCGCAGGGCCGAGTTCGGCTTCTTTGGCGTGGCCGTATAGACGCGGGTGCAGACACCACGACGCTGGGGCGAGCCGTTGAGGGCCGGGGTCTTGGCCTTCTTCGTCTTCGATTGGCGGCCCTTACGGACCAACTGCTGCATGGTGGGCACGAATAACCTCGAACGGACGTGGTTGGCCGGCGAGGACGTTCCTCACGGCCAGACTTACTGATTGAGCTAGCTGCGTTGCGTGCACGGGCCACACAACTCAATGAGTTGCGGAGCTCGTGGGGTGTCACGACGGGGCACACAGCGCACGCGGTGACGAATGGCGCGAACGCCAACCGACAAGGCTACGGGGCATAGCACAGGAACACACCCTCGCGTTGGTCCCACATCTGACCGTCAAGTTTTGGCTCGGTCCGCCCACACCACCGCGCCCACGCACCCGATGAAGAACACCACCGAACCGATAGCCATCGGCACCACATCGACCGTGATTTGGGCGTCGATCACCGCAGCAAGAGAGGAGCCAATCAGGATGGACAGAAAGCCAACCACGCCGCTTGCCGTTCCGGCCAGATCCCCCATTGGCTCGAGCGCCAACGTGATGCCGACAGGCCCGAGCGGTGCTGCCGCAAGATTGATGGCCATCACCGGGATGACCCACCACCAAAAGGTGGGCAAACCACCGGCGAGGAGAACGACGATCAGGCTGAACGTCGCCAAAAAGAGCGAACCAGCTGCGCTTAACAGGGCGATCTTCTTGGCCCCGAAGCGGACGACAAGGCGATTCGTCAGGGCAAACGCCGCAGCCATGACAATCCCGCTGACCCCAAACAGCAACGCGAACTGGTCGGCCCGTCCATACAGACGATCCATGATGGGCTGGGTACTACTCAGATAGACAAAAAACGAAGCCGACGCGAGGCCGTAGCCGACGGTGTAGCCGAGCGTCTGTCGAGTTCGCAGCACGTGAGCCAGGGCGACGAAGGTTGGCTTGAACTGCAGCGGACGTTGGAGGTCCGGGTGCATCGTCTCGCCAAAGCGACGGGTCCACACCAGTTGTCCGACGCCGGCAATAGCGCAGAACAAGAACACTGCCTGCCAGTCAAAGACGTACAGAATCGCTTCGCCGACAAGTGGGGCCGCAATCGGGCCCACCATGAAGATCGCCATCATCAGCGACATCACTCGAGCCATCTGGTCACCGGAGTACAGATCGCGAGCGATCGCTCCCCGCAAACCGGCGGGAGCAGCGGCGCCGAAACCCCACACCAATCGCACGACGAGCAGCGTGTTCAGATCACGCGACAGCGCAGCACCGATGGCGGCGACAACGTAGAGACCCACGCCGGCATACATCGTCCGGGCCCGGCCGAAGCGGTCGGCGATTGGGCCCCAAATGAGCTGTCCGAACGCCATACCGATGAAGTAGACGGTGATGATGAGGGTGATCCGATTCGACGACGGCTCGATCCCGATCGAGGGCGCGATCTCGTCGAACGCCGGCAGGGCGATGTCAATGCCAAGCGCAAGCAGTGATCCGGCAAAGGCCAGAAACGCAATGACTTGGCGCTCGGTCCGATCTGACCGGGGTACCTCAACCGCGGTCACCACGGAAGGAAGGAGAGCAACTGTGCAAGCCCCGCACCCGATGATTCGGGCTCCTCGATGACACCCAAGGCGGCGAGTGCACCGACCGAGTTGAACAGCATGTGCGCAGTAATGGGCGCTGTGAGGTTGTCGCGTTTCACTGCGAGCACACCGAGGATGGCACCCACCGATCCAATCGCGCTGAAGAGCACCACTGTGCCTTGCCAGCCGGATCCAATGAAGTGCGGCAACGTGAAGATGATCGTCGAGCCGACGATGGCCCAGAACGTGTCGAATCGCTTTTCGATGGCTCGAAGCGTCAACCCGCGAAAGAAGATTTCTTCAGCCACCGGGGCACCGATCACGACTGCGAAGATGAGTACGTAGAGCCACGGCGTGCCCTGGGCGTCGTCCAAGAACTGGGTGTTGTCAGCCTCGGAGGAGTCGTCGAGACCAACGATCGTCTCGGCGACAAACGCGGCAAGACCGGCGACAAGCAACATGCCAGCCCCGACGAGCACACCAATCCCGACGTCGGGACCGGAGAAGCGAAGACGCCAGTCGGGACCGCTACCGAGTCCCTTCCATTTGCTCACGATGATCGGCCAGATGCCTTGCGCGAATTGCTGGCCGATGAGTCCAGTCGCAAGCATGGCCGTTGGTACGGCTCCCCCTTCGACCACGTCGCCAAACTGATCGCCGCCCACAAAAGCTGCACCAACGAACGTCATGATCATGGCCAACACGAGGATGAAGGGCACGGAGAGCAGGATGTCGCCCATGCCCCACCAGGGCCGACGATCGTCTCGGGTCACGGGGTGATCGGGCACCGGCACCCAACCACCGGACGCCTCTGGACCAGACGGGGCCGGGACGCCGGTCAGCGGTTCGCCAACCGGAATCGGTCGGAGGGATTGCGGCCCAGGCGGCGGGGTCAACGGCTCGCCAAATGAGCCCGGCGGGCCGGTCGGCGGTGACGTCGGAGGCGGACCGAATGGATGATCAGTCACCGGCGTACTCCAACTGCCCAGTGAGGATGCGGGCCAGCTCATCGAGCGACCGGTAGGAGTTCCCAGGCACAAAGGTGTCGACGTGGGGCAGGGCTGCCGCCATACCGGCAGCAAGCGGGGCGTACCCCTTGGTGGCCTTCAACGGGTTGACCCACACCAGCTGGTGGGTGACCCGATGGAGTCGCTCCATCTGCTCGGCCAGCTCGCTTGGATCGCCACGGTCCCATCCGTCGGACAACACCACCACGACGCTTCCGCGAGCCATCCCGCGGATGCCCCACTCATCGTTGAACTGCTGCAAACCCTCGCCCAGGCGAGTGCCGCCGGCCCAGTCCTTGACGTCAGGGGTTGCCGAGCGAATCGCAGCATCGGGGTCGCGATTCGAGAGTTGTCGGGTGATTCTCGTGAGACGAGTGCCAAGCGCGAACGCTTCGACCCGACCTCGGGCAACGACGGCGGCGTGAACGAAGCGGATCAGGGCCCGGGCATAGGTCTCCATTGAACCAGACACATCGAGCACCAGCACGAGGCGTCGAGGTCGAGTGGCGTTGGCCGTGAAGGCACGCTTCATGGGCTCGCCCTGATGGCGAATGGCCCAACGAACGGTGCGCTTCAGATCAGGCCGGTCGCCGCGGTTCTTCACCGGAATCTGCCGACGACTCGACCGATGGTGCGTCGTGAACCGCAGCTCGCTCATCAGCTTCGACAGCTGATCGAGCTCTTCCTTGGTGCAATCGCCAAAGTCCTTGTCGGTGAGGATCTCGGTGCGACTGAAACGAACGGCTTGCACATCGCCGGGCGGCGCGTGTTCTTCGTCGTCCTCGTTCGCGCTGTCGCCGTCGTCCATCTCGAGGGCAATCGTCACGGGGGGTGGCGTGCCCTCGACGGTCATCCCCTGCGGGGCCCGCTGCTGCCAGAACGCGGTGAAGGCACGGTTGTACATCGGCAGATCTTCGGGCCGACGCACCAGCGTCGACCGACCGGCCCAATACACCGGACGCCAGTCCCCCAATCCAACGATGCCGAGGGCTTGGGCATAGTTGATCGTCGCACTGGTGGGCACCTGCACGTCGAGTTCGCGCAGGACGCGACTGAATCCAACCGCGAGCCGTTCGGCAACATCGGCAGCGACCTCAAGGGCCGACTCATCTGGGTCGGATCCCGGTCGGCCAACAGGATCGGTGTCAGCCACGCGCGTGCAAGACGGCGGCGTTCACCATCTCTTGAAGGCCCTTCTCGCTCACGCGCTTTTGATCCTCCCGGTACTTCAAGACGGTTCCGAGCGTTGTTTCGACGATCGAGCTGTCGAGTTCTGAGCGGCCGAGTGCGGCGAGCGACAACGCCCAATCGATGGTCTCGGCGACACCGGGCGGCTTGTAGAGACCAAAGCCCCGCATCTGCTCGGCCATCGATGCGACTTGGCGTGCAAGCGGTTCACCCACGTGAGGAGCTCGAAGGCGAACGATCGATACCTCGCGCTCGAAATCGGGATGCTCGACCCAGTGATAGAGACACCGACGCTTGAGCGCGTCGTGCACATCGCGCGTGCGGTTGGACGTGAGCACCACGAGTGGCGGCACCTCAGCGGTGATGGTCCCGAGTTCGGGAACCGTGATTGTGTAGTCGGAAAGGGCCTCGAGCAGGAACGCTTCGAACTCGTCGTCTGCTCGATCGACCTCATCGATCAGCAGCACAGGCCGAACCGGGCTGGGGCTGAGGGCCTCGAGAAGTGGACGACGAATCAGGAAGCGATCGCTGTACAGCTCAGACTCGAGCGTCTCTTCGTCAGCCTCGTCGGCTCGACCGGTTGCCTCTGCGGCTCGGAGATGAAGTAACTGCCGCGAGTAGTCCCACTCGTACACGGCCTGAGCGGAGTCGATGCCCTCATAACACTGGAGCCGGATGAAGGGTCCTCCGACCCAGCGAGATAACACCTTTGCCACTTCAGTCTTACCAACGCCTGCTTCGCCTTCGAGAAACAGCGGCCGTTCGAGCGTCATGGCAAGAAAGATCGAAGTCGCCAAACCAACATCGGAAAGGTAGTCATGGGAGGCGAGGGCGGAGGAGACGTCCTCGACAGAAGCTGGGGCAGCAGATGTCACGTTTTGAAGCGTAACGCGACAACTCCGCAGGGCCCGAGCCGGGTTCCTGCGGAGTTGCCTCGCTGGTCTGTATGAATGCTGGGTAAGCGCTAGCGACAGACCTACGGCGGCGTCGGCTGAGCCGAAGCGACGCCTCAGCTGTTGTTGGTGACGGTCACCTTGAGGACCGGACCCTGCCAGTCGAAGCTGTCAGGCAGGTCACCCGTGCCCTGGAGCGTCGGGTGGAAGTTGATCCGGTTGAAACCGTCGATCTCGGGCTGATCCTCGCCCGTGCCTCCCGGGGCACCGGCCGGTGTCGAGCAGAACGGAGCCGGCACGATGTCGTCGCGAAGCTCAGTGTTCAACTCTGTACCGGCGTCGTACGCCGACAGGTAGAAGGTCCGGCTGGCGCCGTCAGACGACGGGAGCCATGCGGAATCGAGACCAGCGAAGCCATCGTTGGTGCAGATAACCATCGAGACGATGCTGAGACGACGGGCATCGGTGACGAAGCTGAAGTCTCGGCTTTCGCCCGGTGGGATCGGGCCTTCGTCGGCAGCGGCAACGCCACTCAAGCCGAGGCCTTGCTGGTCGATGGCTGCATTCAGCTCAGCGGCGAGGGTGGGGACGTCGCCGAGTTCAGCAACGGCGTAGACACCTGGGCTCGGTGCTTCACCGAGCGACCACACGTCAGCTGCTGAGCTGTGCGCTGCGAAGTTCAGCGGCGTGAAATACTGGCCCTCGGTCAGGTTCTCGACCGTGACGCTGTAGCTCTCTGGGGTGTCGATACGGGTCACCGAAACGGTGCCGACCGATCCACGCTCCCAGTCGAAGTTCGCCGGCATGTCACCGAATCCGTTGATCGTCGGATGGGCGAAGATGGTGCCAAAGCCGTCGATGTCGGGCTGATCGGCGCCGGTTCCACCGGTCGCACCGCGAGGTGTCGAGCAGAACGGAGCCGGGACGATGTCGCGGCGACGCTCGGTGTTGAGCTCGGTACCGGCGTCCCAATCCCGCAGGTCGTAGGTACGCGTGTTGCCTTCAACCGATGGCAGCCACACGGTGTCGACGCCACCGAATCCGTCGTTGGTGCAGATGATCATCGAGACAACGCTGAGGTAGCGCTCGTCGGTCGAGAACGTGAACGTCCGAGAGTCGCCCGGTTCGATCGGGCCGGCTTCGGCATCGGCAACGCCGCTCACACCGTTCCCGGCGGCATCGACGGCTTCAGCCAACTCTGCGGCCAGAACAGGCACCTCGCCTCGCTCGGCGACAGCTTCCACACCGGGGCTCGCTGGGTGACCAGGCTGGAACACATCGACCGAACGATTGTGCGCAGCCCAGTTCGGTGGCGTGAGGTATTGGCCTTCGGTTGTATTGGTAATCGTGATCTCGTAGTACGGCCCGGTGTCGGGCTCGCCACTGCTGCTCTGCGCCTCAGAGACCCCGCCGAATACTGATGTCATGACCGCCGCGGCGGTCGCCGCGATCATCACCTTGGACTTGAACATGTCAAACTCCCTACCTGCCCGCCGCAGGCGTCGTCGCCCTCTCGAGCGTTCGGACCCACTGCCCGATTTCCTCCATTGTTGACAGGTTCGTGACGGCCCCGTCGAGGAGGATCGCTCATGTTCACAACATGGTCAGAACTGTGAACACCGACACGTGCTTCACTGGGCAGGTTCGCCCCCTGATGCTGGGTATCCCCTCCCCTTGCCGCCAAGCGTCGTCGCTACATCGTCAGTAGTCGCCAGCAAGATCCCGCTTGCCTTCGGCTGACGCTTTCGCCGCGTGCAACAGAATGTTCCTCGCCATCGACGACTCGTGCTCGGCTGAATGAGCGGTGTAGACCTCAGCCCTCAGCGCCCACATGTCTTGGTTGTCAGGAGCGGCGAGGGCGGCGTACTCGACAAGGTGACACGCCAGCCGATTGTCGCCCGCATCCATGAGCTCCCGAGCCTTGGCGAGGACGGGATCGACCCCGCCTGCGAGCTCGATCCACGCCGCAGCTTGTTCGGCCCGAGGTGCAGGAACGAGATTGTCGGGCTCACCGTCGTACCAACCCCCGTAGCGGCGCCACACGTTGCGTACGAGGAACTGCGGATGGTCATAGACCGGCCGCAAGTACGGCTTCGCCGCAAGATGGGCGGGGATCTCGACCTCATGGATACACGTGTCGAGACTCTTGCCTTGGTTCATGAGCTCGAGGGTCTGATCCTCAATCGTCTCGAGCACCTCGGCGGTGTCGGTCAGCGCCATGACGATCCGATCTGACCCAAAGATGGGCAGCCCGTGGCCGGACAGCATGATCTCGGGCTCGAGCGCAGCCATCTTCCGAAGTGCGGCTCCCCAGTCAGACAAGTAGCGCTGCACCTTCTGTGGGTTCCCCGCGTTGGGCACCGCCCAAATGAACAAGTCGCCGGGGTGCAACACCTTGAGCTCGGGGACGTAGGTCCATGTTGCGTCGTCGGTTTCGCCACGAGCGTGGTGGAGCTCAAAGGTGAAGGCGCCTTGGTTGAAGGTCAGTTGGTCTGCGTAGGTGATGTCGGGGTCGCGAAAGCCGTCTGGCCACTTCCAGTTCGGCATGTCGAGCGCAAACTGGCGACGGTTGATGGCAGTGTTCCAGCCGTTGGTCTTGTCGTAGCGGCGGAAGTGATCGGGCACGTCCTCGTGGGCGTACACCACTGGCGCGGCCCATCCCTTGTCGGCCGCTTCTTCCTCGAAGTAGTGCGTGCCAAACACGTGATCGATGTGGTGATGGGAATAGATCGCAGCAGCCAGCGGCGCATCCGGACGCCAGTGGCGCACTGCGGCGTGCACGTTCTCGCGGTCAAACTTTCCACCGGTGTCGAGCATCACGAGCCCGTCACCGGTGTCGACGGCGTTCACCGACGCAATGCTCTTGAGCGTCAGGAGCCCTTCGGTCAACTCCTCAGATGCCGTTCGGCGGCCGCCGCCAACCTCCGCTTCTTCAAAGATGGGCTGCACCGGGTGATGGGTGTGAACAAGATCGCCCCTCCCCTGCCAATGCTCTTCTGCCAGCTCTCGTATGGTCGCCATGTGCGCAACGTAGCTTGCGGGCTGCGCCAAGGCTGGGTTCGCGACGAAGGCCGCTGCTCCGACCATGTCTGGGCGGGGCAGGGGCCTTCGAACGGATTGTTTGGAACCTCAGTAAACGATGACGCCGCGAATGTTCGTACCGGCGTGCATCGCCTCGTACCCCTCATTGATCTCATCGATCGAGTAGGTGTTGGTCACGAGTTCATCGAGCTTGAGTTGACCGTTCTGATACATCGACAGCATCCATGGGATGTCGCGGCTGGGACTGCTTGCGCCGAAGAGTGAACCCTGGATTCGCTTCTGGAACAGAGTCAACTCGCCAGCCGGTATCTCAACCTTTGAGTTCTCGAGACTGCCGAGACCCGTGACGACGACAGTGCCGGCTTTGCGGATGGAGCTGAAGGCTTCGGCAACATGCTCGCTCGTCAACACGCCGGTGGTCACGATGGCTGAGTCAGCCCCCTGGCCGTCGGTGACCGATTGAGCGAATTCGGTTGCGGCTGCCATGTTGTCGAACGTGTGGGTGGCGCCGAGTTGCTCGGCAGTCTCGCGCTTGAAGGCCACAGGATCGACGGCGATCACGTGTGACGCGCCAGCGTGCGAAGCGCCCTGCACGGCATTGATGCCGATGCCGCCGATGCCCATCACGATGACCGTTTGCCCTGGCTTCACTTCAGCCGAGTTGACCGCTGAGCCCCAGCCGGTGCCGACGCCACATCCGACAAGGCACGCTTTGTCGAGCGGGATGTCTTTGTCGACTTTCACTGCTGAGTCAACAGCCACCACGACCTCTTCACAGAACGTCGAGATGCCACACATTTGGGCAACCGGTGCCCCATCGACCTGCGCCCGGAACGTCTCATCTGAGCGGCTTCCGAGCAGCAGCGTTGCGCCGAGGTCACACAAGTTCTGTTGACCAGATGCGCACCATCGACAACGACCACAACCGGGGAGGAACGACATGACCACGTGGTCGCCAACCTCATAGCCCGGGGTGTTGGGCCCAACTTCAGCCACGACACCCGCACCTTCGTGGCCGCCAGCAATCGGGTAGAGAGCCAATGGGATATCTCCGGTGCGACAGTGATCATCGGAATGGCACATTCCGGAGGCCACCATCTTCACGCGAAGCTCGCCCTGGCGAGGGTCTTCAAACTCGATGTCGGTGACTTCCCAGTCACCGCCGATCTCTCGCATGATGGCGCCACGGGTCGTGAAAGGCATGTTGTTTCCTCGCTGCTTTTTCGGGCTGGTAGGGACGCCCCGGCCGCAGGGACGTCAGTGACATCGGTCTCAGTACAACACAGATTCCGTGTTGCGGCGACTCGGACAAGACGTTGAGCTACACCTGCGCCCGATTCGCGCCGATGCCTTCCATGACTGCTCGAAAGACTTGGAACGAGGCATCGAATGCAATCGCACGTGATCTTTACCAACGGCCGAAGTGGATCGAATTTTCTTGCCAACCTTCTGAACGACCACCCGTCGGTCGTCAACTACGGCGAGGTGCTCTGGCCGACCCATACCGCCATGAAGATCGGGCGCCCCTATCGCGCCATGCGGGGCACAGCGGCCTACCTCGATGCGTTGCTCACCAGCGAGCGCGTGCTCACCGCAGCCTTGATGACCTCCGCAATCGAGCGTCGTTTCAACGGCCGCGAGACAATGAAGAAGCAGACCGGCGACATCACGACCGTTGGCATCAAGGAGTTCGGCATCCGCTTTGAGCGCGCTGGATTGTCTGACTATCTGCGCGAGCGTCCGAATCTGCTCGTGGTCAGCCTGGTTCGAGACAACACGTTCGAGCGCATGTTGTCCGTCGAGCTCTTGCGCCGCACCGGGCTCATCGGCAACGCCCACCCTGACGCCGAAGAGCGCCAGAAGGAGATTCTGACGGTCCCCCTCGACCACGCCTTTGAGCGTCTCGAGGTGCTCGAGACCGAACGAACCGAGCAACTGGCAATGATCGATGGCATCCCCGAGCATCGCCTTCTTCGGTTGACCTACGAAGAGATGCTTGGCAGCCCCGAAGGCATGACCGAGAGCGCCGAAGCAATGCAGCGGTTCCTCGGCGTCGAGCCCCGACCGCTCGAAAGCAAGCACCGCAAGCTTCGCTCGAAGACCGAGCGCATCGGCAACTACGACGAGCTCCTGGCTGCTGTATCTGACTCAAAGTTCGCCGACGTGTTGACACGCGACGGGTCACTCGCCCCAAGTTCCTGAGAACCTTCGTCAACACCAAAACAACAAATGGGCGCCCGCCAAAGCGAGCACCCATTTGAATGTGACGTATTGGCGAGTTCTGAGGGCTACCGAAGAACTCTATGAACCCGAAGGGTTCAACCAATCTCGTCGGCAGTCGGCAGCGTGGTGACTGGCGCCTGCTCTGTGCCAATTGACGCCAACCACTGCGCTGGGTCCTGCTCTTCACCATCGGTGGAGTAGAACGACATCGGCTGATAGTCCGGAGCCTTGGTTTCAAGCTCGCGGTGGCGCATCAGGCCAGTACCGGCCGGGATGAGCTTGCCGATGATGATGTTCTCTTTGAGGCCGATCATGGCGTCGGACTTGCCTTCGATGGCCGCCTCGGTGAGCACTCGGGTCGTTTCCTGGAAGGAAGCGGCCGAGAGCCACGAGTCGGTGGCAAGGGATGCCTTGGTGATGCCCATGATTTCGGGACGACCGACGGCGGGACGACCACCTTCAGTTGCCACCCGAGTGTTGACATCAGTGAACTGCCACTGGTCGACTCGTTCCCCCGGAAGGAAGTCGGAGTCGCCCGGCTCGTGAATACCGACACGGCGGGTCATCTGACGCACGATGAGCTCGATGTGCTTGTCGTGGATCGACACGCCCTGGTCGCGGTAGACCTTCTGAACCTCTTCGACGAGGTAGCGCTGGGTCTCGATCATCCCTCGGATCTCCATGAGTTCCTTGGGGTCACGAGGGCCATCGACGATTGGATCGCCGGCGTTGATCTCGTCACCTTCAGACACTTCGAGGCGAGCGCCAACGGGAACCGTGTAGCTCTCTTCCTCGCCGTCATCGGTGACAACCGTGACGACCTTGCCCTTGCCTTCGTCTTCAGCGATGCGAATGACACCGGAGACAGCAGCGAGGGTGGCCTTGCCCTTCGGGCTACGAGCTTCGAAGAGCTCAACAACACGAGGCAAACCACCAGCGATGTCGGTTCCGCCAGCCACACCACCGGTGTGGAAGGTACGCATGGTGAGCTGGGTGCCCGGCTCGCCGATTGACTGTGCAGCGATCACGCCAACAGCTTCGCCAACCTCGATGGTCTTGCCGGTTGCAAGCGACATGCCGTAGCTCGCAGCCGAAATACCGATCGGAGAGTCGTCGCTGAGCGGCGTAAGAACCCGGACTTCGGTGACCTTCGGGTCGTCGCGCAGGGCAATCATGATCTCTTCAGAGACCGTGGTGCCACGCTCGATCGTGGTGCCGTCCGACAACTCGACCTCGGCCGCGAGCACCCGGCTGTAGAGCCGGTTCTCAAGATAGGTCCGGACCATACGAGCGTCTGGATCAGACGGATCGCTCGCCTTGCCGGTGTCTTTGTTGTAGTAGCCGTCTGGCTTGATGTTCTCGAGCACCACGCCACGAACCGGCTTGTTGCCGGCCTCAGCGAACGGATCGCGATCGTTGATGATCACTTCCTGGGCCACGTCGACGAGGCGACGAGTGAGATAGCCAGAGTCGGCAGTACGAAGGGCGGTGTCGACAAGACCCTTGCGGGCACCCGGAGTAGCAATGAAGTACTCCAACATCGACAGACCTTCACGGAAGTTCGACTTGATCGGACGAGGGATCATGTCGCCTCGAGGGTTGGCCACGAGTCCACGCATGCCCGCAATCTGGCGGACCTGCATCATGTTTCCTCGAGCACCCGAGGCGACCATCATGTCGATCGGGTTGAAGCGCTGTGCCTTGAGGTTCGCCTCCATGGCGTTCTTCACCTCGTCGGTGGCCTGCGTCCAGATCTCAACTTCCTTCTGGCGTCGCTCACCGTCGGTGATGATGCCCTTCCGGAACTGACCTTCGACCTTGTCGGCCTCGACCTCGTGGAGATCCAGGATCGCCTTCTTCTCGACCGGCGTCTGGACGTCGTCAACCGAAACAGTCAGACCAGACATCGCACCGAAGTGGAATGCTCGGGTCTTGATTCGGTCGAGCGTTGCCGACACTTCTGCCTTGGGGTACCCCGTGGCGAGCAGGTCGACGATCTCACCGATGTCGCGCTTGGCGACGAGCTTGTTGACATACGGGAAGCTCTCGGGGAGCGTCTCGTTGAACAGCACTCGTCCCGCCGTCGTTTCGGCGTAGACCGCACCCTTGCCGTTTGCCGGCTCGAGGAGCAGGTCGGGGTGGCGGAAGTAGATCGGCTGGTGAAGACCAATCTCGCCTGACTCATAGGCCCGCTCGACGGCATGCACCTTGTTGTAGGAGCCGACGTATGCGTTCGGGTCTTCGTTCGGAACGAACTCGGTCAGGTAGAACATGCCGATGACCATGTCCTGGGTCGGAGTGACGAGCGGACGCCCGTGGGCCGGTGACAGCACGTTGTTGGCGCTCAGCATGAGCACACGAGCCTCGGCCTGAGCCTCGGCCGACAGCGGCAGGTGAACCGCCATCTGGTCGCCGTCGAAGTCGGCGTTGAAGGCGGTGCAGACCAGCGGGTGGATCTGAATAGCCTTGCCCTCGACGAGGACTGGCTCGAATGCCTGAATACCGAGGCGGTGCAGCGTTGGTGCACGGTTGAGCATGACGGGGTGCTCTTGGATGACCTCTTCGAGGACCTCCCACACCTGCGGGCGACGACGCTCGACCATGCGCTTGGCCGACTTGATGTTCTGAGCCAGCTCTTGATCGACAAGACGCTTCATGACAAACGGCTTGAACAGCTCGAGGGCCATGATCTTGGGAAGACCGCACTGGTGGAACTTGAGCGTTGGGCCAACCACGATGACCGAACGGCCCGAGTAATCGACGCGCTTTCCGAGAAGGTTCTGACGGAAGCGGCCCTGCTTGCCCTTGAGCATGTCGGACAGCGACTTCAGCGGACGGTTACCTGGTCCGGTGACCGGGCGACCACGACGACCGTTGTCGAACAACGCGTCAACGGCCTCCTGGAGCATGCGCTTTTCGTTGTTGACGATGATCTCTGGTGCGCCGAGATCGAGCAGCCGCTTGAGGCGGTTGTTCCGGTTGATCACACGGCGGTAGAGGTCGTTGAGGTCAGAGGTGGCGAAGCGGCCACCGTCGAGCTGCACCATCGGACGAAGCTCCGGCGGGATCACCGGAACAACGTCGAGGATCATGGCCCGAGGGTCGTTCAAACGACGGTCGTTGTCGTCGCGCCGGTTGAAGGCCGCGACAATCTTGAGTCGCTTGATGGCCTTCTGCTTGCGCTGGGCCGACAGAGGCTTTTGTCCCTCTGGCGGGTCGATCGCGTCCCGAAGCTTGACTTCTTCTTCGTCGAAGTCGATGCGTTCGATGAGCTGGGCAATGGCGTCTGCGCCCATGCCGCCCTCGAAGTACTCGCCCCAACGGTCGGCCATCTCGCGCCACAACATCTCGTCGTCGAGAATCTGGCGGGAGAAGATGCCCTTGAACTCGTCCCATGCACGGTTGAGCACGTCGAGTTCCATCTCGTACTGCTCACGGACCGCTTCGAGGTCTTTGTTGGCGGAACGACGGCGAGCCTTGATCTCAGAATCCTTGGCTCCGTCCTTTTCCATCTGCTCGATCTCTTTTTCGAGCTCCTCGTGCTCTTCGGCCAGACGGAGCTCGCGCTCCTTCTCAATGGCCTCGCGCTCGCCGATGACATCGGCTTCGAGGTTCGAGAGATCTTCATCGCGGCGCTCTTCGTCGACGTAGGTGACGAGGTTCGCTGCGAAGTAGATGACCTTCTCGAGTTGCTTGGCCTTCAGCTCTTCACGGGGCTCGGTGCCCATGAGGAGGTAGGCAAGCCACGAACGGGTGCCCCGGAGGTACCAGATGTGCACGCACGGAGCGGCCAACTCGATGTGGCCCATGCGCTCACGGCGCACCTTCGAGCGGGTGACCTCAACGCCACAGCGCTCACAGATGATGCCCTTGAAGCGAACACGCTTGTACTTGCCACAGGCGCACTCCCAGTCCTTCTGAGGACCGAAGATCTTCTCGCAGAAGAGGCCGTCCTTTTCAGGCTTGAGGGTTCGGTAGTTGATGGTTTCCGGCTTCTTGACCTCGCCGTTTGACCACATGCGGATGGAGTCCGCAGTGGCGAGGCCGATCTTCAGCTGGTCAAAATCGTTGACGTCGAGCATGTGTCAGCCTCTCCTCAGCGCCGTCCGCCCGCAGCGCGGGCAGCGTCGT
>CALJSB010000102.1 GCA_937976305.1 uncultured Acidimicrobiales bacterium | reverse complement strand
GTGCCGTCGGCTGATGCCGGCCGATCGACCGGCATCGTGATGCTCGGATTCTTGGGTGGCCTGTCGTTTGGCGCTCCTATCACCGGATGGCTCACCGACCGAAGCGGTGGCGACTACCAGACCGCATGGTGGGTCTGGCTCGTCGTCACCGCAGTCGGCACCATGACGATGACGGTCAGAGGCACAAACCTCCGCTCACACCTCGTCCGCACAGCGGCGTGACCTCGTTTCCCCGTTCTCGAGCAACGAACGGGGTCACGACCGCGGGAAAAGCGTCTCGGTGTTGCCGTCCACCCCGATGATCTGCCCTGAAATGTGGCGCCCGAAGTCGCTCGCCAGGAAGACAATGAGATCACTCACCTCCTGGGGATCGACGTAGCACTGCATCGACGTACCGATTGCATAGAGCCGACGAACCTCCTCAGGATCAATGCCCTCGAGGCTCGCGTGGTTTGCGATGACTCGCTCCATGCGATCGCCGCTGATGTTGCCCGGCACGATGCCGTTCACCCGGATGTTGTCAGGCCCCAGCTCCATGGCCAGCGTTTCGGTGAAACCCGCCACGGCCCACTTCGCGGCGACGTAAGGCGAGCGTCCGGGATACCCCATGATCCCGGCCGCCGACGCCATGTTGATGATGACCCCACTTTGTTGCGCCTTGAAGATCGGGGCCACTCGCCGAACGCAATAGAACTGTGAGTCGATGCATACGTTCATGCACTGGTCCCATTCGTCGTTGGTGATGTCCTCCACCAACTTGGTGGGCCCGGCGACCCCCGCGTTGTTGACGAGGATGTCGAGCCCACCGGGCAGGATCTCGTCGAAAATGGCGTCGAGCGCCTCGGAGTCCGAAACATCACACTCCCAGCTCGTGATGGAACCCGGCAGTGTTGCCAGTCCGGCGGGGTCGATGTCACACGTGAACACCTCTGCGCCCAGCGCGGCCATGGAGATGGCCGTTGTACGACCCATGCCATCACCACCGGCTGTGATGAACGCCCGTCGGCCTTCCAATGAGATCTGCATTCTGTCGCCTTTCGATTTCGGTCAATTCGGAAGCATCGGAGCCAGGGCATGTCTCAACATGTCCTCATACAGCGGGGTCGCTCGCTCATACATTTCCTGGAGTCGGGGGACGTCACTCAGGGGCGGATAGGTCTTCGTCGACGGGCGGATGCCGGTACTGGAGCGAAGTTCGTCATGCCACGGACCAGTGCCCTCGCCATACCAGCTGACATCCGAGCGATCCCCGGGATCCCACTCGAGGGCCTCTGGTAGAAAATCAATGCCGACGGCATGGCAATAGGCGCTGGCTGTCGCGGCTGGTTGTTCGACGAGATCGGCCGAGCGCACGACCGGGGGCGGTGCGCCGTCGCGATCAGCGATGCGGTGAAAGAGACGATGCAGGGCCTCGAAGCCCACTTCGTCCCACGTGCAGTCGGGCCAGTGGTTTGCCAGGCCTTGAATGACGCGCTCGGGATCACGCACCAGAAAGGTGTGCGAGATGGGTGCGAGCCGATCAGCGTCCAAGGTGTGTTCGACCGAATAGGCGAAGTCTTTGATGAACACGTCGGTGGTTTGCGCCTCTGTGATCAACCGCTCCCACGTGGCATCAAAGGTCAGCCCGGGACGCGCCGCCACATCAGCGTCGCGTCGACTCACCCTGTCTTCGCCGTAGTAGTACACCTCGTTCCACGGCTCGTGATGGCACGAGAGATCTCCGCGTTGACGCATCATCCACTCGAAGGCGGTCGACGTCGACCGCGGCGTCGCCCACAAGACGATCATCATGGTGTCGGTGCTCCTTGTATCGAGTTCAATAGCGATCCCTGCCGACCGAGAGGCGCGGTGCCAAGCGTGCGGAAGATCTGCCAATACAAGGTGACGTCCGCCGACAGCACTGGCGTCTCGAGCTCATGTTCGATATCGGCGACCAGCGACACGAACCGCTCGGGCACACCGTCGTCCCCGACGTAATTCGACATACCGTTCACCAAAATGGCGTCGACGTTTGCTTTGGCGGCACCTGACTCGAGCGCTCGACGACACGATTCGAGCGCGAGGTTGCCAGGGAAGATCCATCTGCATTCGTTGACCGTGGCTTGCTCGTCGTAGAGACCAAGGTCGACGAAGTTTCCGAACCACACGACGTCGATGTCTGCGCTGCGCAAGAAGCGCACGACGCCGTCTCGCCAATCTGGCCAGAAGTAGGCCGAGTTGAGAACGATGCGTTCGTAGCCCATTGCCTGGCACGCCTCGACGAGGGTGAGCCCGGCCATGTGCAGCGGCGTCTCGTACCGTTCGCTCATCGTGGCGACGTAGCTGCGGATGTCGTTGACATCTCGGCCGCCGGCGTGCACCCAGTTGGTCCCGACCTGGCCGACAACGTCGGCTCCTGCATTGGCAAAGCAATGCACGACTTCTTCGAGCTGGTGGAAGTTGTCCACCCGTTGATCGAGTCGATGGGCGTATCCCGGTGCATGCAGGAGCCGGCCGTGGACGCCGACGGTTCGTGGAGCAATCCGCAGAAAGTCCGAGGGGCCGGCATCGAAGTCCATCGGTGGCCCGGTGAACCCAACCTGGTGGGGAAACAGCTTCTTCGTCGGATCTGACCACGTCGCCGGCTTCTTGTATTCGTTCACACTGACTCCACTGTGGTCTCGGCCGTCACGAGGTCGCCGGTCTCGAGTCGCTCGAACCATTCGTCAGCGACGAGCAGCACGGGACAACGTGCGTCATAGAGCGTGGTTGCCGCGAGCGAACCGGCCACGAGGTTGATGTCCGGCTTGGTGATCACTAAGGCGGACGGGCCGGTACCCAGTCGGAGGGCTTCGCCGAGCACTCCCGGCGTTCCCGACGACCCTCGGGAGCCGGGCATGACCACCACTCGGCCACCGAAGCGCTCGCCGTTTTGAGGGTGGGCGCGATCGATAATCTCGCCAGAGCCGGGATCAACCCCACCCCAGAAGCTGAGCGGTTCATCGAGTCGAAGGACAGAACCTTCAAACCGGCCGGGTACGAGCCATGTGCCCGCAAGCTCGATCACCGGAGCCACTCTCCCGCAACGGCCGACTCCACGCATCGTTCGAGGCTGGTGAAACCGACAGGAACGTCGAGCATGCCCTGGCCGTAGTACGCCCACTTCGCCGAATTCGTCAGCGTCAAACCATCAATCGCCGGTGGGTGCGGGGGGTAATAGGAACACGTGTCGAGCACGACCTCGACGCCCACCTCAGCGAGCGCTGTGCCGAGGCCGCGCAGCTCCAGCTCGGTCGCAGTCGCACGACTCGTCGTTGCGATAAACGAAATGCCCGGCGCAACGCGGCGGCCGGCAAAACGGTCGATCGTTTCGATGCACTCGGCCACGGAGAAGTGCGGCGTGCCGACACACACGGCCCGCAGCGGTTCGTGACCCATGGCGTTGGTGAGGAGAGCCTCCGCCGCGGCGAGTCGATCTGGAGTCACCACAGTGACGCTCGTCGGGTCACTGGATTGCGTTGCGGTCTCGAGTGTTTGCGCCTCTGGCGTGATGCCGACGACGTGGATCAACGCAACGCCGCCTGCTGCTGCGGCGGCCGACGTCAGCGCCTTCAACTCGTCCTCAGTCGCTGCGGGAAGCCCGACGATCGCGGCGATCTGGTTGCCAACTTCGCGCCCAATCACCACACCGAGCAGGTGAGGAGTATTTGGATCAGCGAGGGTGGCGGTGTCGAGGGCCGACACATCGAACACATGCGTCGCTCGGCGGCCACTATCGGTGTGGAGGCCGGCCAACGGCACACGCCCAACCAGTGCACCGGCGACATCGAGGAGATCGCCGTATTTGTTCGTTCGAGCGCCGAGTACCGAATTGGTGAACCCCACCGCATTCGACTCCGACCCAACGACATGGTCGCCAAGGCCGACCCGACCCTCGTGCTGCTGGTAGGGGGCACACGTCCACATCGCCGAGCAGCCGAGCTCCTCATAGATCTCCATCACTCGACGGGCGCCGGCGACGGCAACAGGAGAAACCTGCTCGGGCCGGAAGTCGGGGGACGAACAAGAAACGAGGCTCGCGTTTGAATGCGCGGGAACTGCAAACTCGACGCGGTCCGCAAGAAGGAGCTCAGCGAAATCGAGCGACATCTGTCCGGAGTAGTGACACGAGTTGAGGTGGGCCATCTCGATCTCGACGAGCTCGGTTGCCCCCGACACGGTGGCGGCCGAGACGAGCAGTTGCATGGCGAGTTGCATAGCGATGCCCGACTCGCCGTCGAGCCAACGATGCTCGTGATCGAGCAATGCCATCGATGTCATGACCGGAAGGTGAACCCTGTGCCCGGCCGGTCTGGAATACGGAGCTTGCCGTCGGCGAACTCGATCTCTTCGTTGAACAGCGGCGCAAACCAGTCGATGTGTTCGACTGACACACAATTCTGTGTTGCGCCAGCGATCGCCAAGCTGTGCTCGGTGAAGAAGTGCGTCGAGATCGGCGTGTCGAACATCGCCGCACCCGCGGCAGCCTTCCGGAGCTCGGAGTAGCCGCCGATGCGTTGAAGATCTGGCATCAGCACATCAGCCGCCCGAGCCTGCAACAGGTCTCGCATGCCATAGCGGGTGTACTCGGTCTCGCCCGACGCGATTGGAATCTCCGTGGCGGCACGCACTTCGCTGCTTCCCCGCAGATCGTGGGTGACCACTGGTTCTTCCAACCAGACGAGGTCAGAGGACTCGAGGCGACGAGCCAATGCGATTGCATGCTTTGGCGTGAACGCCTGATTCGCGTCGGCGAGCACACCGACGTCGGGGCCGACGGCCTCGCGAACAGCTCGCACGCGTGCGACATCGTCTTCGATTCGCTCGCTACCGATGCGGAGTTTGACCGCCCGAAAGCCGGCCTCGACGAATGCGATGGCTTCGGCGCCCAGCGACTCGACCGGCGTTGACAGCCACAGGCCGGAGCTCGCATAGGTGTCCACGACGTCGCGGCAGCCGCCGAAGATCTTGTGGAGCGGCAGGTCGGCCGCTTTACCGACCAGGTCCCAGCACGCGACGTCGATCGCCGACATTGCTGCGATCGTCACGCCTTTCTGACCTGTCGGGTTGACCTCGGTCCAGAGCCGATGCCAGATGCCCTCCGTATCGTGCGGGTCACAATCAATCAGCAGCCCGGCAAGGCCCACAACCATCTCGTTGAAGGCCTGAATGCGAGCACCGTTGAGGGTGAACACAAACGACTCGCCCTCGAGCCCGTCGTCGGTGCGCAGCGTCAGCAGCACACAGCCCACCGATCGCATGTCGTGCATTGCGGTGCGAATCGGCTTCGCCAACTCCACATCGACGATGCGAGTAGCAATCTCGGAGATCTTCACTCGGCGATCACTGTCGGTAGCCGGGGTCGATCTGGTCGAGCATTCGCAAGAGAGCTGGCCACTCGTTGAGTCCGAGCGGGAAGTGGTCGTATTGCTCCTTCGACAGCTCCCAGATTGCCTTTGGTCCTGGGTCGATGGCGAGCCCAGTGGCGTTGGCAGCCAACAAGGTGCGACAGCCGCGGATCAGGTAGTGCATCACCATGAACGCCTCACCCGCGGTCTCTCCTACGGTGAGAAAGCCGTGATTGCGCATGATCAGCGCCCGCTTGCCTTCCATGTTGGCCGCCAGTCGCTCCCGCTCTTCCAGCGTGAGCGAGAGCCCTTCCCAATCGTGGTAGCCGATGTCGCCGTAGAGCATCGACGTGTCCTGGACGAGGTGTTGGAACCCGTCTTTGAGCGCCGTGACCGCCAACGCGTCTGGCACATGGGCGTGAAAGACGACCTTCCACTTCGGGAAGTCGTTGTGAATCGCCGAGTGGATCACGAACCCGGCCGTGTTCACGTCCGCTGGACCCTCGAGCACGGAGCCTGCGCTGTCCACCTTGATGATGTTCGATGCGGTGACTTCGTTGTAGAGGAGCCCAAACTTGTTGAGGAAGAAGTCGTGGTCGCTTCCCGGCACTCGCATGGTGATGTGATTCCAGACGAGATCGTCGTAGCCGAAGTGAGCCGCGAGCCGGTACATGGCCGCCAGATCGACACGGGCGTTCCACTCATCACCGGTGAACGAACCCGCATTCGAGGCGGTGAAATCTTCAGCTGTTACCTCGCGATTGCGTGGCGTGGTGTCAGTCATTGGTTGCTCCTGCTGGTGTCGCGACTTGATGTTGATGGAGAACGAGATCATTGGCTCGTTCGATCGCTTGCATCGCGATCAGATGGGGGGCATCGGCTCCGTAGGTGCCCACGGTCGAGCGATACAAATCGAGCACCCGAGCCGTAAAGGCGAGATCGGCGCCGAGGGATCCGGCCATCTCGACGGCAAGTCGAAGGTCTTTGACGGCGAGTTCGAGGGCGAACGTGTCGTCGTAGCCGCCGTTGAGAATCTCAGGCCCGTAGCGGTCCGCAACGTAGCTCCGACCAGTCGAATGCTGGATGACGTCGAGCATCCGCGTCGGCTCAACACCGCCCTTCACACCGAGAAGCAGTGCTTCGGTGAGGCACACCGAGTGGAGGTAACACAAACTGACCGAAGCGATCTTGGCCACATAACCCGCTCCGAACGGTCCGAGCCGGTCATAGCGATCACCGATCGCACGCAGAATCGGAATGACCCGCCGATGCACGTCGGGATCGCCCCCGACGAGCACGTTGAGCGTGCCTGCTTCGGCCCCCTCGGCGCCTCCGGTCACGGGGGCATCAAGGAGGAAGACGCCTGCTTCGCCCGCAGCACGCTCCATGCGGCGACCGCAATCGAGATCGTTGGTCGACAGATCGATCCAGACGCTCCCCGGAGCGAGCGCGCCCAACAACTCGCCACCGACGGCTTCGACCTGTGTTGGCCCCGGTAACGAGGTCAACACCACGTCTGCCGTCGTCGCAGCATGAGTCAACGACTGTGCAGCCGTCGCACCGGCCTGAACGAGCACATCGACTCGTTCTGGATCGAGGTCGACAACCGTCACCTCGAATCCTGCAGCGATCAGATTGCGAGCCATCGGGTTGCCCATATTGCCGAGGCCGACAAAGAGGACCGACTGGATTGGTTCGCCGTCGCCGCTCATCGCAGCCATCAGTCGGCGAGCCCGTCGACAAGCAGATGAGCGCGGCGATGATGCAATTCGGTCGCCCGGCCGTAGTAGTTCGTGCTGTGGTGTGGCCGATTCATCCGGTAGGGATCATGGACGTAGGTCGGCAGCGCGATGTAGCGGGTGGTGTCACCATTGATTGGCGTGACCCGGTGCATGGAGAACCGACCCTTGAACAACTGCAGGTCCCCCGGCTGTAGATCGAGTTCGCGCACCCCCTCACGTGAACCCTCCAGCACCGCTTGCACTCGCTCGTAGTTCTCGTGACCGGGGCTGCGAATGTCCGGCACGTACTCAAAGACGCCACCGGCGTCCGCCCGTTGCACGAGGATCGACACGGTGAACTCGTTGCCGTCGAAATGCCACGGAAAGCTGTTGCCCGGCTCCATGACGCCGTATGGATTGCAGCCGAGCGGGTCGGCCCACCGGTAGATCGGCGCATCGACACCCAGGCACTCCCACACGAAGTGCGTCATCACATCAGCGTCGTAGATGCGGTTGAGGGGTGAGTCGCTGGCCAGCAGGTCCGAGTTGATGAAGGCGCTCTCTCGATGCTGGAAGAACCGTCTCGGGTGCCCCTCGGGAAACGCCGGGTCGTCGGGCGACGCATAGGGGTTGTGATCCATCTCTGACCACACCGCCTCCTTGTGGAGCTCCTTCGCCTCGCTCAACATGGCAGCGATTGCATCTGGCCTGATGAAGTCGCCGATGCGACAACATCCATAGCGGTTCATCTGCGCCCGGGTCTCGGCAACCAGCTCAGCCCGAACGGGACTGTCGGCGAGGTGAATCGGGTAGGTGTCCAAGTCGACAATGTCGTCGATGACACTCGATCGGTGCATGAGCACGGCGGCGAATCCTCCTTCTTCCAAGACCGCTGCGACGCAACCGATTCGACGCAGACGGAAACTGAACGGTCGTTCAGTCACAGACTACATGCGACTGGACAGTCGTCCAGGATGAAGCACGAGAAGCAGTATGGTGCACGAGATGGCGCCGGTTGAGCAGATGTCCGACACACAAGAGCTCATCCTCGATGCTGCCCTCGCCTGCATCGCACGAGACGGGCTCGACAGCACGAGCCTGCGCGACGTCGCTCGCGAGGCGGACGTGTCGCTCGGCCTGCTCGGGTATCACTTCGACGATCGTCAGACGTTGCTCGTCGCTGCGTTCGAGCTCACCACCGATCGACTACTGGACCAGTCGCTCGCATCGCTCGACGGCCTCTCGGACCCTGCAGAGCGGGCCGAGGCGTTCGTCCTCGGAGCGTTCGACGAAGCCTTCCTCGAAGCCGACTACCTCGCGTTGCGCCTCGCTCTGTGGGCGATCGCTCGAACCGACGGTCTCATCGGTGAGACCGAGGAGACGTTCTATCGGCGCTACCGGTTGAAGATGATCGAGCTCTTGGCCGCAGCGCTTCCCGAAGCAACCAAACAGGAGGTGGAAGACCGGGCCACCGACATCATCGTCATGCAAAATGGCCTTTGGCTCGACTGGGCTCGACACGGCAATCGGACAGATCTCGAGCGAGGACTCCGACGATGTGTGGAACGAACGAGGTAATCAGCCGTCTTCCGACGACGGTCAGAGGCACAAACCTCCGCTCACACCTCGTGCGCACAGTGGCGTGACCTCGACAGAGATCACCTGCACGCCAATGACGTCCTGTGCACCTTCGTCGCCGCTGTCGTCGAAGATCGGCACGACGGTGATGAGAAGGCGTTCGCCCTTGACCGAGTCGTCGCCGAGGTCGAGCACATCCACAACGAGGGTGCCGCCGGTCTCATGCAGGATCGGTTCGATCGGGTGAGCGAATCGCGGCTCGGGGCCACTGTCGGTCACCCGCTGGGCGGCGACCGTTTCACCTGCATCCTCGAGTGTTTCAAACCGGGCGCTACCCAAGTCGGCCAACGCCTGCGCCGTGATGTCGAAGGTGTTGCCAGCGCCGGCAAGGTAGCGCTGGTTGGCCCACGCTGATTCCCCTTCGATCGTGACCAGCCACCACACGCCACTCGGCGCTGCCCACGACTTGCCCTGAGCGACGATGCTGCTCGGCACAAGCGGGCCGGCGGTCGCAACGATTGTCGATTGCGGGTCGGGATCGACTCGGAAGTTCAACACGTCGTCGTGCTCGACGCCGACAACGATGAGCCGCGTGCCAGCTTGCGGTCCGAAGTCAAGTGGCTCGCCAGCCACCGGCGGTTCTGTTGTCGACGGTGCATCGGCGGTTGTCGAGGGCGTCGCAGCCGTCGTTGGAGGGACTGTTGACGGTGAGGCCGCTGTCGTCGGTGGAGCTGTGGTTGTCTCGGCAATCACGAGCACCTCATCCGAGGTGGCAGAGGCCGGCGCCTGATCAACGTCGATGGTGGTGATCTCGCCGGCTTGGGGCTGACCCAGTGAGCACGCGCTCGCAGCGAGGGCGGTGGCGAGGATCAGCGACCAGGTCGCAACCGATCGGGAGCGTGAAGTGGAACGGAGGTGAGGTGTGCGTGTCATGTTGAGAGAATCGGTGAACTTGTCGACTTCCACCTCGGGTGCTTCCCCCGTTCCGATTGCCCCGAAATAGGGCAATTGGGCCTTTTGGCCCAGGGGATCACCAAGGAAGTAGCGTCCGACCATGACGACGGACAGTATTTCTGTAGATGGGGATGCTCCCGAAGGAGATGTCAGGCCCCTCGACGGTGTGCAGGTGGTGGAACTCACGCAGTGGGTGGCCGGCCCTTCGGCTGCGGGCACGCTCGGCGACTGGGGTGCTGACGTCATCAAGGTCGAGGCCCCGCGTGGCGATCCGCAGCGCAACATGTTTGCCGCCGTCGGTGTCGAGGGCGACTATCCGAACCCGAGCTTCGCCCAAGACAATCGGGGCAAGCGGGCTGTCGTGCTCGATCTTCAGACCGACGAAGGGAAGACTCAGTTCGAGCAGCTCCTGGCCCGAGCCGACATCTTTGTCACCAACATGCGGATCGACGCGCTGGAACGCCTCGGCCTCGACCCCCAATCGGTACACGAGCGGCATCCGTCACTCATCGTGGCGTCGCTCACGGGCTATGGGTCGGTGGGCCCTGAGCGAGACACTCCCGGTTACGACATCGGCGCATTCGTGTCGCGGAGCGGGCTCGCTCGCACGAACGGCCCGATCGGAATGCCGCCGGTCAACCTCCGAGGGGCCATCGGCGATCACGCCACCGGCATCACCACGGTTGCCGGCATTCTCGCTGCGCTGCACAAACGGACAACCACCGGTGTCGGCAGCATCGTGGAGACGTCTCTCTTCCAAACTGGGCTCTACGCCGTTTCTTGGGACCTCAGCACGCAACTCACCTTTGGTCGCTTGAGTCGCATGCGACCGCGCGAGGAGCACGACGTTCCCCTCGTGAACACCTACCGGGCAGCAGACGATCGCTGGTTCGTGCTGATCGGCATCGAAGCCGACCGCCACTTTCCCGGCGTGTGCGAGGCGATCGAACGCCCCGGACTGCGAGACGATCCTCGCTTCTCGAGTGCCGGCGCCATTCGAAAGAACGCAGCTGAGTTAATCGCGCTACTCGACGAGGCCTTTGCTTCCCAGCCGCTCGACCATTGGATTCCGCTCTTTGCGACCCACGATGTGTGGTGGGCACCGTGTCAGACCATGGCCGAGGTCGCTGACGATCCTCAAGCGCTGGCCCTCGACTCATTCATTGACACCCACGACAACTCCCTCGCTGGCGACCAACCCATCAAGACCGTGGCAAGCCCCGTGCGGTTCGACGGCAGGGTATTTCGGCCTCGCCGCCCGGTTCCCGCCCTTGGTGAACACACCGATGAAGTGCTCGCCGAGCTCAACGACTGACAACTCAGAGGGGGCACGGCGCTCACCAGTGACCGCACCCGCGTCGTTGTAGGTCACCCGAACTAGGGCCGGCGGTAGCACCGCTCTACGACTTTGCGAGCCGACCATCCACTGTGGTTGGATGCGGCTTTTTCCTCGTGGAACCACACTTCGACTTCTCATTGCAACGGTTCTGGCCGCGGTGACCCTCGGCGGCATCGCGCCATCACCGGCCGCCGCCGAAGAGATCAGCCCCGACCCCACGCCTTCGTGGGGAGTGACCGGGCTCGGTCCAACGCGTTTCACCGGTCCCATCGAAAACCAGGTCTTCGCCATCGAACAGATCGGCGACCGAATCTTTGTCGGCGGCAAGTTCACCGAGGTGCGAGCCTTTTCGAACGACTCGCCGGAAGATCAGCCCTATCTGGCTGCCTTCGATGCTGACTCAGGCGAGTGGATCTCAAACTTCCGCCCCGAGATCGATGCACCGGTCTACGCCCTGCACGCATCAGCCGACGGTTCACGCCTTTTCGTCGGGGGCGAGTTCACCAACATCAACGATGCCGAGTACACCGAAGGGCTCGGGGCGATCGATCCGAACACTGGCGAGGTCGACTCGTCGTGGACGGCACAACTCGAGAATCCATTCACGTCGTACCCGGTGGTCGTCAAGACCATCGACATGAACAACACGCACCTCTATGTCGCCGGCGTGATGACCGCGGCCGGCGGGCGCGACGGTGTTCCTCGCGTGACCCTCGGACGTACGGCGAAGCTCGACATCGATACCGGAGAAGCTGATCCTGATTGGACTCCGATGGTGTCTGGCGGGTCGGTCTGGGGCATTGCGGTGTCTCCCGATGGGAGCCGAGTGCATCTCGGTGGCTACTTCTCGTCGGTCAACCTCGAGGAAAGCACCCCCTACTTCGCAACGGTCGACAACACCGACGGTGAGCTGATCCCCGGCCTCACTCCCTACATCGACCAGATCGCCTATCCCACTCGCGGCTACCTGCAGGACGTCGAAGTGGTCGGCGATCGCGTGTGGCTCGCAGGCTCAGAGCACGCCGTGTACATGCTCGATTCGAGCGACAACGAGATCGAGCGAGTGCACTCGACCAGCCGAGGCGGCGACTATCAGGACCTCGAAGTCGTTGGCGACCGCATCTACGGAAGCTGCCACTGCTACAACGACCACTTCGCTGACTACGACTACTGGATCAACCGCCGGGAAGACATTCCTGACGACGTCCTTGTTACCCCGATCAAGTACGTGGCCGCTTATGACGGATTGTCAGGCGACTACATCCCCGAGTTCCAGTTGAATGCCAGTGCTCGGCAATCGGGCGTGTGGGCCATCCACGGCGATGACCGAGGCTGTCTCTGGGTCGGCGGCGATCTCACGGTTGCGGGTTCGGACGCTGCCGGCACCGCCGAGTGGGCTGGCGCCTTCTCACGATTCTGTGAGTCTGATGGCGGAGCGATTCCCGCTCCCGCAGGGCTCCGCACCACCTTCCAAGACAAGCGTCGAATCGTGCTGAATTGGCAAGAGATCAGCGGAGCCGAATCCTATGAGATCTATCGCGACGGCGAACTTGTCGGCACTGACGACAACGGTTGGTACACCGACCTCGGCCTTGAAGAGGGCACGACGTACAGCTATCAGGTCCGTGGCGTCACCGCCGCCGGAGAACCCGGTGACCTCTCGGGCGCCATCGAAGCGACGACGGCCGGCGCCCCGGCGGATGGCTCACTCCCCGCCCCCACCGGCCTTCGCACGACCTTCCAGGACAGGGGCCGAGTGGTGCTCAACTGGCAAGAGGTTGACGGCGCAGACTCCTATGAGATCGTCCGAGACGGCGTTGTTGTCGCCACCGATGACGGCCTCTGGTACACCGACCTCGGCCTCGAAGAGGGCACGACCTACTCCTACCAGGTGCGGGCCGTGGCGGTCGACGGCACCGAGGGTGATCTGTCCAGTGCCATCGATGCGACAACGGCCGGCGCCCCGGCCGGCGGAGCTCTGCCAGCGCCAGATGGCCTGCGATCGACGTTCGCGGACCGTGGCCGCATCGTGCTCAACTGGCAGCGGGTGGACGGCGCAGACTTCTACGAAATCGTCCGAGACGGCGTCGTTGTCGCCACCGATGACGGCCAGTGGTACACCGACCTCGGCCTGACGCCGGGCACCGAATACGACTACCAGATTCGGGCCGTCGCAGCCGATGGGACCGAGGGTGATCTCTCACCCTCGGCCACCTTCTCGACCAATCCCTAGCCAGCCTTAGTTGGGCAGACCCTTTGTGGTTTGCACCATGACTTCGACTCGACGGTTGGCCTGTCGACCCTCGTCGGTGCTGTTGTCATCGACCGGGTCGGACTCGCCTCGGCCTTCGGCAGTGATCAGCGATTGATCAGCACCAGCCCCAACAAGAGCGTCGACCACGCTGCTTGCCCGGTCGACCGAGAGCTGCTGGTTGAACTCGTCGGAGCCCTGATCATCGGTGTGTCCGATGATGATGACATCGTCACCCTCGTAGAACTCGAGGATCTGGACGATCTTGTCGATCGCATCGTCGGACCTCGGCCCGAGATCGGATTGACCAGAGTCGAAGAGGATGCCCTCGGGGAGCGTGAGCAGCACGCCACCGTCGACCTCGACGCCATCGAACTCGTCGAAGATCAGGCCGAGCACTTCACCCTCGGTTGACTCGAGCTCGCCCGCCGCCATCGACGATGCTTGGCCGAACCCCGTTGGCGGGTTGCCGAGCACGGCAGCGCCGCGGGTGAGGGTGTAGGGCCCGAACGCTGCCTCGGGGAAGCCAGAACGTTCCGGATCTCGCTCGGCATCCTGGCCATCGTTGAAGATCACTTCGATCGACGTTGCCGCCGGATCGATCGTGCCGGGGAACGAGAGTTCGCCGGCGAATCCAGTGTCGCCCGCAATCTCGAGGTTGCTGTTGTCTTCCGGGGCCAGCAGCGGATAGGTGTTGCCCAGATCGTCACGCACATAGGTGCGGCGTCCGAGCTCAAGTCGAATGGTGACGCCGCGATTGTTCTCAACCACCATGTCGACGAATGCACCGGCTTCGGTAAAGCGGATGCCGTTGAGTTCGAACGTGCTCGTGTTCGGATGGGTGTACTCATCACTGGCCGAGATCGGCTGGAGCACGCCGACGGACTCGAACCCACCGTCGAGGCTGTATGGGCCCATCGTGAACCGGGGCGCAGTGTCGCGGCCCGTCTCGGCGCCATCCTCGTTGAGCACCATCGTGATGGACGTTGCCGCCGGATCGATCCGACCCGGGAAGACCAAGGCGCCGGTCACCTCACCACCTTCTGGCACCTCGGCTCGATACTCACCCGGCCCGAGTTCGAGGTAGTAGCGATTCCCGAGATCATCTTCGATATAGCCGGAGTACCGGCCATCTGCCCACCGCGAATTGGTGGTGCTGTTGTTCCTGTAGACCGTTTCAACGGCGATGGCCGTGTCGCTGAAGCCGACACCGAGCACCTGCACCGTCGCGCCGGCTTCGTGGGTGAACGAGTCATTCAGCCCGAACCCTGCTGGCAACGCCGGAGCCGTGTCGGCGAGGCTGAACGGTCCGATCTCGAACGACGGTGCGATTTCATCGACGCTGACATCGTCCCTTCCCTCTGGGTTGATGATGAGCGTGAACGGACCAGATTCAGCGGAGATCCGGTCAAAAGCCAGCTCCGTTTCGACCAATTCGGACTCGGCGAGCTCGAGTTCGACCGGCCGCACCAAGTGTTCGGTGCCGCTCGCATCGACGAGGATCGACTCGTCGAGTCCAAACAGCGTGCTGTCAAACTCGCGGCCATTGACCCAGCGAATCGTCAAGACCGTTCCCGATTCGGTGAAGTCGACACCAATGAGCTGGGCTTGCATCCCGTTGAGATGGGTGTCGATGTGGAGCAGCTGGTCGTTGGAACCGGTCGGAAGCTGCGCAACCTCGCCGCCAGACTCCGATTGCAGTTCGCCGGCCAGCGTTGTTTGCGTCGCCTGCGTCCCTGCGCTCTCACTGCCGAGCTCGCCACCCACGGGTGAGCTCGTCGTTTCTGCTTGCTCGCCCGTGCAAGCAGAGGCAAGAAGAGCGACCGCAACGGCGATTGGCGCCGTCCGCCGCCACCGCTTCTTCTCCACTCCTGGTCGTGCTGTTGTCGTCCTCATCACTTCACCTCTCGTCGTTGTTGATGGGTGAGTCGCGAGTTCTGGGCGAAAAGTTGCGCGGCCGCGAGAAAAATCGAACAACAGGTCAACGGCTACTCGCGATCAAGGCTCGACGACATCAATCGGAAGCGTGGTCTGAACCATGGCGCCATCGCTTGTCGTTGCCACGAGCTCGACCACAGCCGATCCCGTCGATGCGGTAGCGACATCGATGGCGCGCACATTGTTATGACGAACACCGTCTGGTCCGACGACGACCCAGGATTCGACACCGCTGACCTGGATCTCGTAGCGGGCGGTGGTGCCAACATCGACGGTGCGAGGGCCGACGATGGCGACGGTGGCCTCACCCTCGACCGCTTCGACCTGGGCCCGACCGTCATCGAGCATGACCACGTTGGGACCGCTCCCGAGCCACAAGAGCGTCCCACCCACAAGAGCGCCAATGAGGAAGAGAAAGAGGAGTATGGCAGCGGCGACCTGGGCCCGGACCACCCGAGCACCTTCCCGCTTGGGCTTTTGATCCTTGCTTGGGGGCGCTGTGGGCTGGGCCGGAGGCGCTGTGGCCTTGGCCGGCACGTCTTCGAGCGCCGTCGTGACCCCGTCTCGCCAGTCACGAATGGTTGCCGGTCGTCGATCGCGATCATCAGCCAAGCCCTGTTCGAGAAAGGGTACGAGAGCTCCGAATCGCGAGTCGATGACGCTTGACCAACCAGACCCCGGTTGGGGCACGCGGCCTGACAAGAGCCAGGCAATCACGGCGCTCGCCGCAAACACATCAGCCCGGTGATCGACGATCGACCCGGGCCGCATCTGCTCGAGAGCAGCAAAGCCGGCACTGCCACCCGACACGGTCAGTCCCGAGGCGGCGGCCAGATCTTTGGCCAGACCAAGGTCGGCGAGGAGGAACCGCTCGTTGGGTTCAACCACGGTGCAGTCGCCACGGTCAACCTGGCGCCGCGAAGACGAAATCAGCACGTTCGAAGGCTTCACGTCGCGATGGACCACGTCGTGATCGTGGAAGGCCTCGAGAGCATCGGCCAAGGCGTCGACCACGGCTCTGACGTCGTCAGCCGTTGGCGTCCAGCCTGTTGCCCGCAGTGCGACAACTCGACTTTCGAGATCACCTCGGTCGGCAAGTTGCAGCACGAGGTAGGGATTGCCTTGATCGGTCTCGCCGATGTCGTACACCTCGAGACCAGCGGGGTTCTCGATGCGACGCAGAAGATGCCCTTCAGAAACGAACCGCTCGCGTACATCGGCATTGAGGGCATGGTTGTCGGCGAGCACTTTCAGGGCGATGTCAGATCGCAGACGAGGATCGTGGGCCCGATACACGCTGGCAAAGCCCCCGGTGCCGATCAGTTCCTGCACCTCGTAGTGCCCAACCCTCTTGCCAACGAGACCGACTTGGTGACCGTCTGAATCGCTCACACTGCCAACGCCTCGCAGAGCAGGGCCCGTCCTCGAGCAATGTGGGAGCGCACCGTGTTCAGGTTGAGATCGAGCGCCTCCGCGCATTCGCTGTAGCTCATGCCTTCGAGATCCCGGAGGCGGACAGCTTCTCGGTAGTGGGCCGGCAAGCCAGCAAGCACGGCGTGGATTGTCTCATGGGTGGCAACGATTGAGCTGAGGCGAGCGACGTCGCTCGGCATCGCCTCGTTGGGCATCGTTTCGTCGAACTCCTCGGTGCCGCCCTTCTTTCGCCGCAACAGGGCAACAGCCTTGTTTCGAGCGATGGTGTGCAGCCACGTCGTGAACCGGGATCGACCTTCGAACTGACCAATCGATTGGGCCACAGAAAGCAACACGTCCTGCACCACATCGTCGACATCGTCTGCGGAGATCAGCACCCTGCGAATGGCGGGCTCGGCCAATCGCCGAGCATCGATCTCGAACAGCAGCTGATCGAGCGCAGCGCTGTTGCCAGCGGACGCGGCGAGAGCCAGATCGTCGAGATAGCTGATCACCTCGGCGTCGTCGTTGGCCTTGAGTCTCAGTTCGTTGTCGCCGCCGCTCATCAGCCCTCAGACCAGGCGGATGCGACCCGTGCCGTCGGCAGTGGATCCGATGGCGGCAACCGTGTGGCCAGAGGCGGCCAACTCGGTGATCACGCCGTCGGCCTTGTCGGGGTCAACACCGAAGACCAAGCCGCCGGATGTCTGCGCATCGGCCAAGATCAGCGTGCGTTCGTCGGACACCTCACCTTGATCGAGTTGATCTCGAATCGATTCGAGGTTGCGCATCGAGCCGCCGGGCACGACGCCTGCTTCTGCGAGATCAGTGACACCGTCGAGAACCGGAACGGCCGCGGCCTCGATCGTGACGTCGACTGATGACTCTTTCGCTCCCCGGCCGAGGTGGCCGAGCAAACCGAATCCGGTCACGTCGGTGGCACCGGTCGCCCCGGCAGCCACGGCAACCCGCGCGGCCTCAGCATTCAGCCGGGTCATCTCAGCGACGGCGGCCGTGACGAGCGATTCGGGAGCGGCTCCAGTCTTCACCGCAGTGCTGGTGATCCCGATGCCGAGAGGTTTCGTGAGCACGAGTGTTTGACCAGGCCGAAACCCAGCGTTGGTCAGCATCTTGTTGGGATCGACTTCGCCCACAACCGCAAGACCAAACTTCGGCTCTGGATCGTCGACCGTATGGCCGCCAGCAATCACGAACCCGCCATCGCTCGCGATCGACTGGGCCCCGATGAGGACGTCGGCGAGAAGGTCAGGGCTGAGCTCTTCTCGGTTCCAGCCAACAAGGTTGAGCGCCAGGAGCGGGCGACCGCCCATGGCGTAGACGTCCGAGACGGCATTGGCCGCGGCGATCCGGCCCCACGTCGTGGCATCGTCGACGAGCGGAGTGATGAAATCAGCGGTGACGACCAACGCCCGATCGTCGTCGAGTTTCCACACGGCGGCGTCGTCGCCGGTGCTTGCATCAACCAGAAGACGAGGGTCATCAACAGGGGTGAGTCGGCGCAGAACCTGCGCCAGTTCGCTCGGAGAGAGCTTGCACGCTCAACCGGCGCCGTGACTGAACTGTGTGAGTCGTCGAGCCATGTGGATTCACCTCCTCGATGTCAATGAAAGCCTGATCTCGTACCGTACTCCCCAGAGGGCCAAGTCCAAGAACAGCCCTCCATCACGGGGAGTCAATCAGACGTGTCAACAGAGACCATCGAGTTTGTTGGAGGAGCAGGGCACCAGCTCACGGGAGTGCTCCATCGGCCGACTGATCTCGAGCCGGGTCAGCGAGCAAAAGGCTCTGTCCTCATGGCCCATTGCTTCACCTGCTCAAAGAACCTTCACACAATGACCCGCTTGGCGAAGGGGCTCGCCGAAGCCGGCTACGCCGCGATGCGGTTCGATTTCACGGGCCGAGGCGATTCAGACGGCGACTTCCGGGACAAGACGCTCAGCGGCAACGTTTCCGACCTCGTGCGGGCTGCCACCCAGCTCATCCAGATGGGCTTCGGCCCATGTGGTCTCATCGGCCACAGCCTCGGTGGCGCTGCTGCCGTACTTGCCAGTCACCGACTCAAGACGGTACGGAGTCTGGTGACCATCGGAGCCCCATCTGATGCGAGCCACGTACGCCACCTCTTCACCTCCGAGACCGAGGTCAACATCGGCGGTCGGGTGTTCGAGATCGAGCCGACGTTCCTCACCGACTTGGTGAACCACGATGTACTGAGCCGGGCGACCCAACTCGCTCGCCCCTATCTCGTTGTGCACGCCAAGGACGACACCGTCGTTGGGTTCGACAACGGTGAGCGGCTCCACGCCGCGGCGACCCACACGAAGCGGTTGTATGCGCCAGACACCGGCGGGCACCTCTTTACCCCTCGACCAGCGGCCGAAGCCGTCCTCTCCGAGATCGTTGCCTGGTTCGACGAAACGCTCTAAGGCAACTGCACTAACGAAGCAGCGCCAAGACACCGTCGAGATCGGTGGGGTGGCCGACGAGATCCCAGCCAGGCCGCCGAGAACCATCACCAGCAAGGAAGGCCCGATCAAGAGCACCGAGAACGCCAGACGTGGCCCACCACTCGGGATCGTCTGGTGGGTCGAGGAAGATCATCGGCGCCGCTGGACCGTAGGTCCGATAGGCGTTCTGCGCTGCGTCTTGGAACACCTCTTGCAACGTGCCTGGGCCGCCCCGAACGAACACGATGCCCGCCGTTGCGATCGCCAGGAGCCCGTCCTCACGCTCTGAGTTCGAAAAGAACTTGGCGATGTGTGTGGCAAACGGGTTCGATGGTTCGTGGCCGTAGAACCAGGTCGGGACCGACAAATTGATCTCCCGATCATCGACGCTGTCGAGCACCTCGAGGGCCGTTGCGATGAACGCATCGGCATCGTCGTAGAAGGACGGCGCAGTCGCGAGGTGGGCGAGGAGCCCTTCGACGTCGCCCCATGCGAGTCGGCTCGTGAGAGCACCCAAGTTGGCCGCCTCCATTGCGCCGGGCCCTCCCCCGGTGGTGACGCAGATGCCCGCTTGGGCCATCCGCCGCCCGAGCTCGACCGCCTGGGTGTAGCCAGCGGTTCCCCGATTGAGTGCATGACCGCCCATCACGCCCACCAGCCGCTTGTCTGCCCTGAAGGCATCGAGGGCAACGGTGATGCCGTGATCGTGCAGACGGTGAGCTAGCGCCTCGATTGGCCCGATGGCTGGACCCCCGGACTTCCTCGCTCGTGCGTACACCTGCTGATCGACACACGCTGAGAATCCGCCATTTTCGATGCCTTGATACAGGTCGGCGGCGACATAGAGACCGGGTGGTGTGGGGTCGTACGGAAGGTCATCCCCGAGAGGGCCTCGAAGATCAGCGATCAACTCGTCGACTTCGGCGACCCAGTCGGGCGTGGCAGCAGAATCGTTCACGATCGAAACGGTACTCCCCGACTCCCTACACTGGAGTTCATGGATGTCACCGGCGATCAGAGCGACCCGCTCTCGTCCCCGCGCTCGAGTCGAGACGGGCTCCGGCTTCGCGACCTCCTCTTCGCCGCGGTTGTTGGGTTCTCGAAGGCCCTTGGCTGGGATGAGAAGGTCCCGGATGAACAGATCGTGGCCATCAGTCCTGATCTCGACACTGGCGGACTCGACCTGATCTTCGGCGACCTCGACCCGCTCGACTAGCCGACCGGCTCGGGCATCTTCGGAGCTGGATCATCTGAATCGCTGCCATCAGGGCCAGCACTCGGTCCGGGACCAGCACCCGGCGCCGGAGGAATCGTAGGAGGCGGCGGTCCGAACGATGCCACCGTGTTCGGCTTTGGGGTGCGACGGCGGTTCCAACGGATCAGTGCCCAGAGGCCCACGAGCACCCAGCTCCATGGCAGGATCACGCCGGCCACGAGGACGACGACTCGGAGCATCTGGAGCAGTGCGCTCCAGCCGGTGTCGAGCCCGTCACTGAATCCCGGGATGGTTGTCTCGAGATCGACGGTGACGGGGATCTCGCCGCGAGCAGAAACGTTGGGTAGGCCGAGATCGATTCCGTCCTCGTCGACTGGTCGAGCATTCGCTTGGGCCAGACCACTGACGGATGCCTCGCCGACAATCTCGCCCGCCAACACCACAGACTCACCGGGCGCCAGGGCGTTCTCGAGGGATCCCTTCACAGCGGTGAGATCATCGCTGGTGAGGTCGAGTTCGTCGTCACGAAGGTCGACGTCAGCGAGGTGGGTGTCGCCATTGTTCATCACGCGGTAGCAAACGGTGACGGCGTCGCCTTCATCGACTCGAAGTCGCTCGCTCCCCGAGCATGTGGCCCCCTCATCGTGTCCTCGGTAGGCCGTGGCCTCGACACTGAGGGAAGGTCCGGGCACCCGCTCGATCAGGGTCAGCGTGATGGTGGCAAGGCTCACCTGGTTCTCGAGCGTGCGAAGTTGACCTCGGAGCAGTTCGAGATCGGTTTCGCGTTGCAGAAGCTCACGTTCGAGCTCAGCGATCGTCTGCAGATCGGTGGCCGACGCAACGAAATCACGCAACCGCTCAACACTTGCTTCTGAGGTGATGATGCGGCTCTCGAGGTTCACAACCCGCTCGGTCACGTCGTCGGCGGAGATTCGCTGGTCTCGAAGTTCACCAACCTCGCTGAGGCGAGCCAGGGCCTCGGTGAAGTCCTGCGGCTGCACCTTGAACACCAACGTCGTTCGGGGAACGTCGGTGGTCATCGTGTCTTGACCGAACAGCAGCCCGCCGAGACCCTCAATACGGGTCAGGGCGGTCTGACTTGCCTCAGCCACGTTGTCGACCTCGACCTCGATCTCGGCCGTTCGGATGATGTCGCGGCCGAGATCAGGAGTCTGGAGCGCAACCGGTTCGTTGCCTCCGACACCCCCAGCTCCGAGGTCGGTCTCCGAAGAGGCCTCGCCGTCGCCCGAAACGATGGTGGTCGAGGGGCTATCTGAGAAGCTGGCGTCGACTTCTTCCATTGCTTCGGTGTCGAAATCACCAGCGACCTCGGCGCCAGACGCGTTGCTGAGCTCAGAACTGTCGTCCGAGCTGCTGCATGCCGAACCAACGAGCGCGATGGCGAAGAGCATGGCGAGCAACTTGGCAAGGTGGGGAGCGGTCTTCATGTTGGTGCCTCCGGTGTGGTTCACCGCGTCGACGTTCTCCGACGCAGCGTCTCTTGACCGGTTCAGACGCACTCGTTGTTGGACTGGTTCCCCGCGTCACACAACCGTCACGGTCGGGACAGACGGCTCATGTGGGTCAGGCCGAAGAGCGAATCATCAGCGTTGTTTCGTGAACAACGCGCTCGGGTTCGCCATCAACATCGGTGCCCTGCATCGACGACAGCACGAGCCGGGCTGCGGTAGCTCCGATCTGGTCGACGTGCTGACACACCGTCGTGAGATCGAAGAGATCGGCGAAATCGTTGTCGTCAAAGCCGACAACGGCGATGTCGTCGGGGGCGCGCAGTCCCTGCTGGCGCATCACGTGCAACGCTCCGAAGGCCATTTCGTCGCTCATGGCAAACACTGCGGTCGGCGGTTCGTCGAGTTTCAGCAACTCGATCATTGCCTCGCGACCGCCATCGATCGAGAAACCACCGGGAACCTGGAGCTCTGGTTGATGTTCAATCCCGACAGCGGCAAGACCTTGACGGAATCCCTCGAGCCGCATGATGGGGACGCGGAACCCAAGATCTTCGGCGTCGCCTGTGATCACTGCGATGCGTCGATGACCCCTCTTCACCAGATGGTCGACGGCAGCCCTCGTCGCGGTGATCTCGTCGAGCATCACGGACGGAAAGTGCGGCGTCGACGTACCGACGGTGACGACCTTTGTGCCGGTTGCCTTCAGCCTGGACGCCTCGGAATCGCTCAAACGAAGATCGAAGATGATGAGGCCATCGCTGCGACGCGACCAGTCCGTTTGGCCGGAGACAAGCGCCTGGCGCTCTCTCTCGTTCGACATCGCATACAGCAGGAGGTCGTAGTTCGACTCTTTGAGCACCGCCTCGCTTCCGGCGACGACCTTGGCGAAGTACCACGCGTCGAGCACGGGAACGACTGCGGCGACGGTTCCGGCCCGTCCGCTCGCCCCACGGCCACTCCGGCCGACGGCAAGACTGGCGGCTGAAGCGTTGGCGACATAGTTCAGTGACTTGGCAACGGTCTGCACCCGTTCACGAGTGGAAGGGGCAACGTTTGGCAAATTGCGCAGGGCTCGGCTCACGGTCGCGACAGACACACCAGCTGCCGCTGCCACGTCTTCGATCGTCACTGACCTCGGTGAATCGTTCAAATGTACGCCCCGGCGCTACCCGCCATGCTGCAGGATCAACGTCTCGCCAACGCCGATACTACAGATCGAACCCGCGACCGCGGAAATCTCCTCAGCCGACGCAAGATCTGCGGCATCGGTCGTTCGAAAGATCACCCGGCCAGTCAAGGACTCGAATTGGTGTTCGATGTCGCCGGCGTTGAGCACGAACTGCAGATCGCCGCGACGAAATGACACGAGATCTGGCCCAAGGTCGACCCAATCGACGGGATCGCCAGACGACAACAACCCGGAGCGCAGCAGCTCGCGCCTCGCCATGAGCATGGCGCGCATTCGGTGCACAAACGCTTCGGGATCATTGCGCTGAGCCTCCACCGTGTCGACGTCGCTCCGGCCGCCCATCGGCAGCCAACCATCGTCTGCGGTCGTGAAGCCGAGCATCGGGCTGCCCGGCTCCCATGGCATCGGCGTTCGGCATCCGTCTCGGGAGTCCGTTGCTACGCCGGTGCGGAACGAGACCGGGTCTCGCAGGCGATCAGGCGGTACCGAGCCGTCGACCAGTGCGAGTTCGTCGCCCTGATAGAGGAAGGGCGTCCCAGGAAGGCCGGCGAACATCGTGAAGAGGCCGAGTGAGCGATCGGCACCGAGCTGTCCGCTGCCGTACCGGCCCGCAGCACGCGGATCGTCGTGGCTACTCATCGCCCAACCGACTCCGTTAGGAGCCGCGTCCACTGGCGCTTTCAGCACATCCCGAACTTCGTCCGGACTCCACTTGAGATGCATCGGCCCGAACCAGAAGCCCTGGTGGATGCCGTCATTTGGTTCGAGAAAGTGCGCAAGGGCTGTGGCATCAAGCACGTAAGTTTCGCCGAGCAAGTAGGCGTTGTAGGGCTCGCAGAGTTGCCGCCAACGCCGAAACACATCGAGTGTCTCGGGCTGCAGAGTGTCGTAGCGATGTTCGAAGCTGTCCCACTGCTCGTTACGAGACATGCCGTCGACGAGCGGACGGAGCTCGGGGTTGTCCAGGAAGCGCTGGTCTTTCGCCAAACCCTGGGTCACATCGATGCGGAAACCGTCAACGCCTCGGTCGAGCCAGAACGTCAGAATCTCGGCCCACGCATCGCCGACCGCAGGATTGGCCCAGTTGAGATCAGGCTGTTCGGGAAGAAACAGATGCAGGTAGTACTGACCCGACGCCTCATCGAGCGTCCACGCCGAACCGCCGAAGTGCGTGATCCAGTTGTTCGGAGGACCGCCGTCAGGGGCAGGGTCACGCCAGATGTACCAATCGCGCTTGCCAGCATCGATTGAACTCACCGCGTCACGAAACCACGCGTGCTGATCGCTCGAGTGGTTTGGCACCACATCGATCATGACCCTGAGCCCGAGCCCGTGTGCCTTGGCCACCATCGCATCAAACTCGTCGAGGTTGCCGAACAGCGGATCGATGTCGGCGTAGTCGGCCACGTCGTATCCGAAGTCGGCAAACGGTGACGGATAGAAGGGGGTGACCCAAATCAAATCGACGCCGAGCCAGGCAAGGTGTTCGAGGCGGTCTGACAGGCCTTGTATGTCGCCGACACCGTCGCCGTTGCTGTCAGCAAACGAGCGAATATAGACCTCGTAGCCGATCGCAGATTCCCACCATGACGAACTGGAAGCAGAAACTTCGGTTGTCAACGCATCTCCAAGCCGCAATCGATGTAAGCGCTTACATCATACAGGGAAGCGGCCGCTGGAACGATGGACGCTCGCCGCCCTCAGGGCAGGGGAACACCTTCTGAGGCCTGGATGAGGCCATACACATCGGCCCGGTCGAGGCGTACCGTCACTGCTTTTGCCAGCTCCGCGAGCCGGGCCCGGTTCTGCGTCCCGATGATGGCCACTGGCTGGGATGGATGAGCGAGCACGAACGCCACAGCAATCGTCGCTCGCGACACGTTCTCGCGCTCCGCCAACACGTCGATGGCAGCGACCAACTCGGGTCGGAGACCCTCGCCAGTAGCGAGGGCACCGCCAGCGAGTGGGCTCCACGCCAGGGGCGTCGTGCCGTTTTGGAGGCAGCGGTCGAGCGTGCCGTCTCGCAGCGGGTCGAGATGCGCAAGTGAGAACTGAGGTTGGTCAGAAACGAGGCCAAAGCCGAGATAGGTCTGGAGTGCTTCGGTTTGAGCCGGGGTGTAGTTCGAGACACCGACTTCTCGGATCTTGCCAGCGTCGCGCAGCTTGCCGAGCGCCGAGGCGAGCTCACTCGGATGCGTGTACATGTCGGGCCGGTGGATTTGGTAGAGGTCGATGTGTTCAACCTGCAAACGACGGAGCGAATCTTCGACTGCTGCGGTGATTCGAGTAGCCGAGGAGTCATACGGCGTGGGAGGCAAGATCCCGCCCTTGGTAGCGAGCACCATCCGATCTCGCAGGCCTGGGGCACTTGCAAGCACAGCGCCCAGCAGCTCCTCGTTACGACCAAAGCCCGTACCGCCCCAATCGAGGCCGTAGACATCAGCGTTGTCGATCAGGTTCATGCCGAAATCGAGCGCTGTCTCGATCAACTCCCGACCCGCAGTTACGTCTGGGTCAGTGAAGCGCCAGCAGCCGAAACCGATGGGGCCGACGTCGAATTCGCCCAGTGGGCGGGAGTTGGCTGTCACAAGACTCATGCGGCCGAACGTTACCGGCGAGGGTCGAGTCTCGTGTCCGCTACAAGTGGCGATTCCGGCAAACTCCGAACGCCTTCTTTTCGAATTGCTCAAACGGGAATCTGGCTTGCCGATCGAGGGTTGTGACCTCCATGCAGATTGATATCTCTGACGCAGCAGTGGAAACCATCCGCTCAAAGGGCGGTACGGCCGCCATCGACTACATCAATCCCATCGGTTGAGGCGGCATCGCTGAGGTGTCGGTCGACACCTATCTCAAAGGTAAGAACACCAACGGCTATCGCCGGATCCATCACGAAGACGTCCTCGTGCTGCTCTCCCCCAGTCTGTTGAAGTTTGCGAACAAGATCGAGCTCGTCACCCGCAAGAAGGTGCTCGGGCGCAAGCTCATCGCCCTTGCCCATCACGAACACACGAACGCCTGCCGTCACTAGCACGCTCGGATTGCCAGCAAGCACGAACCTGCGTGCACGCCAACACGTGCGGACGGGCTCATGCACGCAACTCCGACTCGTGAACGAACCTGCGTGCACCAAGACAGCCACACCGGACCGTTTGCACGCAAATTCGAGCGCGAGCGGCCGACCTAGGTGTCGCTAGAGCAAGCGTTGTTGGCCCGCGTGTTCGGCCTCGTGATCGAGCAGCCAGCGCTTCCATTCGAGGCCGCCGGCGAATCCGGTGAGCGAACCGTCGGCGCCGATGATTCGGTGGCACGGCAACACGATCGAGATCGGGTTCTTGCCGTTCGCGCTGGCGACGGCCCGAATCGCTTTCGGATTGCCAAGTGAGGCTGCCTGCTTGCCGTACGACGTGGTTTCGCCGTAGGGGATCGACGCCAGGCCGAGCCAGGTCTTCACCTGAAACTCGGTTCCTTGTGGATCGAGCGGCAGATCAAACTCTTGTCGCTCCCCAGCGAAGTACTCGTCGAGCTGGCGAGCGGTTTGGTCGAGCACCTTGTTTGTTCCTGCTGCTCGATCGCCGAGCTTCACACGACCTCGCTCGTCATTGTCGTTGGGCCACAGAATCGCCCGCAGTCCAACCGGGCTTCCGACGAGCACAAGCGTGCCCATCACCGCGTCGTAGTCGAGGGTGGTGAGCGTTTGGTCAGTGGTGGTCATGATGAAGATCCTTGTGAGTGGCCGAGGTACTCAGCCCAGAGGTGGTGCATTGCGTAGCTGCGCCACGGCCGCCATTGCTCGGCGTGGCTGGTGAGTCCCTCCGGGTCATCTGGCATCCCGAGCTGCCCGGCGACTCGTCGAAGCGCAAGGTCGCCAGCAGTGAAGGCGTCGGGGTCCGACAGCGCCTTCATCGAAACGATCTCGGCTGTCCACGGGCCGATGCCCTTCAGTGCCATCAGTGATTGTCGAGCCGCGGATCGCGAAACACCAGGCGACAGGTCGACTCGACCGCTTGCCAACGCTTCTGCAACTCGAACGACGGTCGTTGCCCGTGCCATCGGCAGACCCAAGTCGGCTGGGTCCAGTTCGGCCCACACCTCCGGAGCGGGAAACAGATGTGTCACGCCCACGACCGGAGAGGCCAATGGTTCGCCATGGGCGGCGACAAGCCGACTCAATGAGCCTCGAGCACTGGCAACGGACACCTGTTGATGAACGATCGCCCGGATGACCGCATCGGCACCATCGACCTCGCCCGGCGAGCGCAACCCGGGACGAGCATCGATCAGTGGTGCAAGATCAGTCGAAGCCAAGCGACCTTCGATCACCCTCGGATCCGCATCGAGATCCAGCAGACGACGACATCGATGGATGGCTGATTGCAGATCGGTGAGTTCCGCCAAACGAAATCGGGCTTCGACGTGGTCGTCTCGCAACGTGAGCTCCGCCACCGCCGGGCCGCCTGCCAGCCGGAGTGAGCGTCGATAGGTCGCACCATCGACTTCCTCAACTCCGGCGACCGCATGCACGGTCAACCAGTCGAGCAAGCTCTGTGCCCTGAGGGGTGGCCGAAACGGAAGGCGAACCGAGATCCACTCGGTTCCCGTCCCCGCCGACCGTCGACCCCGCATCTCGGTCGGCGACATCGCGAACACACTGCGAATCGTGTCATTGAACTGACGGATACTTTCGAATCCGGAGGCGAAGGCGACATCGGCGAAGGGCATCGATGTGGTCTGGATGAGAACTCGAGCCGCTCGGGCCCGCCGAGCTCGAGCGAGCGCGATCGGTGTGGCCCCGAGCTCACTGACCATTATTCGATGCAGGTGCCGACTGCTCACGGCCAGATCAGTCGCCAGGGCTTCGACGCCGCCACGATCGACAACACCATCATCGATCGCTCGCACCGCACGAGCAACGAGATCGTCCCTGCGGTTCCACTCGGGAGATCCGGGGACGGCGTCAGGCACGCAACGCTTGCAGGCACGGAAGCCAGCATGTTGTGCTGCCGCCGGCGTCGAGAAGAACTCCATGTTCTTTCGCTTCGGCCGCACCGGAGTTGGACAGCTCGGACGACAGTAGATCCCCGTTGAAGTGACACCCACCGTGACCCAACCGTCGAAGCGGGCGTCACGACTCTCGACCGCCTCCATCCAGGCTTCGAGAGGTGCGGAGGTGGTTGCCATGGCTCCATCATGCCTGCGTCACGGCCGGGTTACTAGCGGAAATCGGACAGCTGGATGTGCTCTCAAGAGCACTCGCGAGTCCATGAACTCCGAGACGGGTCCAGACCGCCACCTGTCAGCAACTGGAATTCTTGCCGAAATGTGCGCCCCCTATTGTTGTTGATTCAATGCCTAAAGAACCGAAACAACAGATGTATCGAGGCCGGCCAATCGGCGGAACGCCCCCGGCGGCGCCCCGTGACTCGCCGCCGGATCCGGAACGAGTAACGGCCGCGCTGCGAAAGCTCCAAAAGATGCACGACGACGGAACGATCTCCGACGCCGAGTACCAGAAAAAGCGAAAGGCCTTGCTCGACGCGCTGCTGTAGCCGCCGTTCGCTTCGCTCGCCAACGGCCTTTTGGCGCTGGGGCGCCAAACGCCCCTGATCCCGGCTGTACGATCCGGGCATGGGTGTGGAACGCACGACCGTTCGTGGTGTCGAACTGGCCCACGAGACAACGGGTCAGGGCCAGCGGGTGATCTGGGGCCACGGCCTCACCAGCAGCAGGGCGGCAGAAGATGCAGCGCCCTTCGTCAACTGGGATGACGTGGCCCTTGTACTTGTGATCCCGCCAACGGCATGGGAGGTGCGAGAGGCGCAGGCCGATCAGTGGGGAGCTGCGGCCCATGTCGTCACCACCAAGGGAGTTGAGCCGATCATCGCCGCGAGGCGCGAGGTTGCTCCGCCCGATCCGTACCTTGACGACCTTGGCTTTCGAGCTCGTTACGAGACCAACCTGTTGTCGTGGGACCACGGCCGCTTGGCCCAGGTGTTCCGCGGGGCAACATCAGCAGATCTACCGCCTCGCGATGCCGTGGCGGCGATCACGTGCCCGACGTTGATCCTGGCCTGGACGGGTGATCCGACCCATCCCGAATCGACCGCGAAGCAACTCAACGAGCTGATCGCTGGCAGCGAACTGCACCTGGCGTCAGCTGGCGAACAACTCGGCCAGTGGACAGCGAGGGTGGAAGCGTTTCTCGCCGCTCTCTGAGCTAGTCGCGCAGGACGTCGACGTCGTGGGGATGGCTCTCGCGCAACCCGGCACCGGTGATGCGCGTGAGTCGGGTCTGTTCACGAAGCTCGGCGAGGCTGGCGGCACCGGCATAGCCCATGCCCGAGCGCAGCCCACCCACCAACTGCGAGACCAACTCGTGCAGTGGCCCGGCATAGCGGACCCGAGCCTCGACCCCCTCGGCGACATGCTTACCCTGATTCTGGGCTGAGCCGTAGCGATCCGATGCGCGGCCTCGCATGGCACCCGAAGATCCCATGCCCCGATAGGTCTTCCACATCGCACCATCAACCAGCTCGAGTTCGCCGGGAGCTTCATCGCAGCCGGCGAGCGCGTTGCCCAACATCACGGCGTCGGCCCCAGCCACAAAGGCTTTGACGATGTCGCCTGACGTCACGACGCCGCCGTCGGCAATGATCGGCAGTGGCTTGCCTTCGACCGAGTGCTCACGGGCGGCGACGGCGCACTCGTGGATCGCCGTCATCTGGGGCATCCCGGCACCAGCGACGATCCGAGTGGTGCAGATCGAACCAGCGCCAACGCCAACTTTCACCACATCGGCGCCAGCCTCGGCCAACGCGTCGACGCCCTCTCGAGTCACGACGTTGCCACCGATCACGGTGATCTCGGGCCAGCCCTTCTTGATCGTGCGAACAGCATCGACCACGCCTCGGGTGTGTCCATGCGCAGTGTCAATCACCAAAACGTCGACGCCTGCCGCGGCAAGTGCCTCAGTTCGTTCAGCGGTGTCGGTAACGCCCACGGCTGCGCCAACCCGCAATCGGCCGGCTTCGTCGAGGGTCGACAGCGGCTTTTCGACCCGCTTCACGATGTCTTTCACCGTGATGAGACCCTGCAACACACCGGAGTCGTCGACGAGCGGGAGCTTCTCGATGCGATGGCGGTGAAGAATCTCAACGGCCTCGTCGAGATCGGTACCA
>CALJSB010000101.1 GCA_937976305.1 uncultured Acidimicrobiales bacterium | reverse complement strand
GAGCCGAAGGTGCGAAACAAAACTCGAACACTCCAGCAATCAGCTCTGGTTACGATTTCGCTGTGAGTTGGACCATTGTCGAAGACGACCTGTCGGGAAGCGCCATCATCGAGCTCTTGCGGCTTCACGCCGAGGGCATGGTCGCCAACTCACCCGAAGGCGCTTGTCACTTTCTCGATCTCGATGGTTTGCGAACCTCCGATGTCACCTTCTGGTCGATCTGGAATGACGACGCCCTCGCTGGGTGCGGAGCGCTTCGTGAACTCGACTCGACACACGGCGAGGTGAAGTCGATGCGTACGCACCCCGAACACCTGGGCCTGGGTGTCGGCCGGCGCGTGTTGCATCACGTGATGGCCGCGGCCCGAGAACGCAACTACGAACGACTCAGCCTCGAAACCGGCACCGGCGAAAGCTTCGCCGCTGCCATCCATCTGTATGAATCAGAGGGCTTTGTCGCCACCGGCCCCTTCGCCGGCTACCCCGACAACGAGTTCAGCACGTTCATGACCCTCGAGCTCTAGCCCCGCAACTGCGACCCTGCTCCCGTTCTTCCCCGTTCTGGAGTCTCTAGGCGTCTGAAACGCCGGTGGCGGCCTCCAGAACGGCAAGCCATCTCGGTTCTGGAGTGTGTAGCCGGCTGAAACGCCGGTGCGGGCCTCCAGAACGCTCGTGCTCAGGGTTGGGTGGTGGCTTCGACGTCGGCGGTGGTGCCGTCTGGGGTGGTGACGGAGTAGGTGTGGGCGGTGCCGGGGGTGAGTCCGGTGTCGGTGTACCAGCCGTCGTTGTCTGAGCCGATCAGCTCTCCGTCGCGGTAGATGTCGACGGGGCCTCGTGGGTCCCAGCGCAGGACGATGCGGTCACGTGACTGGAAGGTCGAAGTCAGCGTGATCTCTCCAGCAGGTTCACCTTCGGTCGAAACCGTGATGTCGGCAGTTGCTCCGGCCGGTGTTTCGAGCACGTAGTCGTAGCTGGTGCCGGGGGTGAGGCCGGTGTCGGTGTACCAGCCGTCGTTGTCTGAGCCGATGAGCTCTCCGTCGCGGTAGATGTCGACGGGGCCTCGTGGGTCCCAGCGCAGGACGATGCGGTCACGTGACTGGAACGTCGAGGTGACGGTGATGGGGTCCGGTTCGGACGCATCGATCTCGCTGCCGGTGACGGCGATTTCAGCCAGCTGGAAGACGTCTTGGATACCGAGGTCGCGGAAGTCGATCTCGACTCGGATGTAGCGGGCCTCGGTGTCCACGCCGAGCGTCAGTGAACGCTTGGCGCCGTGTGACCCTGGAATCTCGGTCACGCTGACGTTTGGGTCGTCTCGAAGCACGCCGTGGTTATTGTTCGGGAACGGCTCTGGCGAGGCCCACACGATGACGTTGCGCAGGTCGAAGCGTTCCTCGTCGGTCCGGGCCCAGAGGATGACTTCGTCGACATCTCGAACCTCGCCGAGATCGATCGTGATTGCCGGGGTGTTCCCAGGTTGGGAGATGGCGAAGTCCGTAATCGAGCTGTTGGTGCGGAAGTCGCCATCGATGGCCAGTTCAGCATCGGTGTCGGGGGAGGCTGGGCCTGGATTGAGTACTGCGGTCACGCCGGGCTGGTTCACGAGGTTGTTGGCCTGGCACAACTTCACGACACCTCGAGCTGGACGCTGTCCGGATTGCGTCGCATCGGTGCCGACCCACAAGCATCCGTCACGGTCGACGTTCAGCGCCCATGGCCCAGCCGTGCCGCTGAAGTCGGGCTGGAACCAATCGATCAGCTCGCCGGTGTCGATGTTGAGTGCGTAGACGCTGCGGACGTCGGTGAACTCGTCGGTAGCGGTCAGATCAAGCTCTTCACGGTTGATCTGGCCCCAGCAGTGGCAGGCCACAAACGCGATGTTGCCTGAGATCTCGATGGCTTGAGTGTCGCCGCCCCGGCCGCTGTTTGCGGCGTTGAATCGGTTGGTTCGGTGAACAGAAAGGACGTTGAGGTCGAGATCGGTCACCAGCGTTCGGTGCTCTTGCCCGCCGATGATGAACCGGTTGTCGCTCACGGCGATGGCAGAGGCGAAGTCGTAGTTCGATGCATCGCCACGCTGATCGAAGTAGGTCAGACCGAAGCCAGTGTCGTAGTCGCTGAGTTCACCGGTAGCGATCTCGACCATGGCGAAGGCGGCGGTTGACGTGGTGTTCACGGTGCGGAACGGACCGCCCAGCAGCACTCGGTCCTGCACTTCGTCGACTTCGAGCGCCCAAATCGAACCACCGCTGACGGGAGGCGTCCACGACGTGTCAACGATGCCAGTCGACAGTGAGACACGAGCCAGTCGGCTCACCGTCGTGCGTTCACCATCGGATCCTTCGATCCAGCTGAAGAAGCCGCCGATGTAGAGCCAGTCGCCGGAGATGTCGAGGGAGTGGACACGAGGCTGTTCGCCGCCGAAGGTGCCGACCTTGACGTCGAATGTCGGGTCGAGCTCACCGGTCGCAGGGTCGAGTGCGGCGAAACCTGCGGCGTCAGTGTCGCCGTTGACGGACGGGAACTCGCCACCGACGAAAACACGATTCCGAGCCGGATCTGAGTCGAGGTCGAACACCGACCAGGTGACGTCCGGATCAAAGGCTGGAAGCCAATCGCCGCTGTCGACATCGAAGGCGGCCAGATAGGGCTGGCTGTGTGACTCTGAGCCGTTCGTGACTTCGAGGAACTTGCCGCCGACGACCATCGTGTCGCCGATCTCTTCGAGAGCGAACACAGGGGAGAAGTACTGGAAGTTGCCAGAGCCGGGGTCGAGCCCGTCGACGCCCCACGAGTTGGCGGGTTTCGGGTCGAAGAAGGTCTCGTCGCTCGACAGTTCTGCACTCGCTGGCGTTGACGCTGCGAGTACTGATGCAACCAGCACTGCGGCAATGGTGAGTGCTGTGAAGACGCGCGATTGACCCATACTCCGAAGGTAGGGATCACCCGTTCAGTCAGAAAGAGCTGTCCACCTCTCGGCCATAGGCCGATCGGTTCCCCCAATCCAGGGGAACCAAAGCCCGCTACTCGAGGGCGTCAGGCATGGAGTCTTTCTTCGTCTGGATGAACTCGAGCATCTGCGCGTCGATGGCGTCGTCGAGTTCGGGAGCCTGGTAGGTAGCCAGCATCTCTTTCCACTGGCTGTTGGCCCGCTGGGCGGCGCTGAGCTCGCCGTCTTCAGCCCACTGTTCGAAGCTGTTGTTGTCGGCAATCGACGACATGTAGAACGCCGATTCAAAGTTGGCATAGGTGTGGCCGTTGCCCAAGAAGTGCTGGCCGTGCTCGTTGGTGCGGAAGGCCTCCATGGCCTGACCGTTTTCGGTCATGTCGACGCCCTTGGCGTAGACCTCCATCATGCCGAGTTGGTCGGCGTCCATGATGAGCTTTTCGTAGCTGAGGGCCAGCCCGCCTTCGATCCAGCCCGCGGCATGCAACACGAAGTTGACGCCCGCCTGCATGGTCGGCAGCAAGGTGGATGCCGACTCATAAGCAGCCTGCGCATCTGGCGACTTGGACGCCGTGAACTGACCGCCCGAACGGAACGGCACACCAACCCGTCGAGCCAGCTCTGCCATCACGTAGATGGCGAGGCCACCCTCGGGTGAACCAAACGTTGGGGCACCGGTGGCCATCGACATCGACGTGGCGAACGTTCCGAAGATCACGGGGGCGCCTGGCCGCACCAGTTGCACGTATGCCATACCGCTGAGCGCTTCGGCGAGGGCCTGGGCCGCAAGGCCAGCGACGGTCACCGGACTCATCGCTCCGGCAAGAATGAAGGGCGACATGATGCATGCCTGATTCGCCTTGGCGTAGGCGGTGGCGGCGCCCAGCATCGTGGCGTCCCAGCGCAGTGGCGACGACGCGTTGACCAAGCTGGTCAACACGGTGCGATCAGCGAGGTCGCCGCCAAAGGCCATGCGGCACAGTTCGATGGAGTCTTCGGCTCGTTCGGCGGCAGTGACTGACCCCATGAGCGGCTTGTCGCTGTATTTGAGGTGGCTGTAGACCATGTCGAGGTGGCGTTTGTTGACGGCCACATCGACGGGCTCGCAGACCGTCCCACCCGAGTGGTGCAGGTGGGGGAGCATGTAGGTGAGCTTGACGATGTTCTGGAAGTCTTCGATCGTGCCGTAGCGACGGCCCTGGTCGAGATCGGTCACAAACGGCGAGCCGTAGTTGGGGGCAAACACGGTCGAGTTGCCGCCGATGCGAACGTTGCGTGCTGGGTTACGGGCGTGCTGCACAAACTCTGCTGGTGCGGACGCCTTAACGATCTCTCGGCAGAGGCCTCGTGGAAACCTGACCAGTTCGGTCTCACGGTCGACCTGGGCGCCCGCTTGTTCGAGCAGGTCGAGGGCGCTTGGAAACTCTTGGAAGGCGATGCCGATCTCGGAAAGGATGGTCTCGGCGTTCTCTTCGATCTGGGCCAGACCCGCCTCGTCGAGAACAGACACCGGCGGCAGGCTCCGCTCGAGGTAAGCATTGACGGCGGCGTTTGAGGTGGAGCGTGCTGCTTGGCGAGCGGCACGACCGCCGCCGCGCCGACCCTTTCGTGCGGGAGCGTCCGTCATTGCGATCTCCTTCTCCTTCGGCGCCGATTGCCTTCGCCGTTACTGGCTGTTGTCGGTGCCAACGGAAAGGCCATGGCTTCGACAAACAGCTCTTGGAACCGGGGTTCCGTTGCGGTTTCGATCTTGGTGATCGAGCGAACGATGTCTTCGACCTCAGTGCGCTCTGTGCCCGAGAGTAGAAGCCGCACTGCACCAGTCCCCGCGGAGTTGCCAGGTGAGGTCATGGTCTCCCGCGATGTGGGAAGTAGATCGATGTCCACCGCCATCTGGGTGTCGATGTGGGATCCGAACGCACCTGCCAAGCGGATGTCGTCGACCTCGGTGATGCCTGCGTGTTCCATCAACAGGTCGATACCGGCCTTGAGTGCACCCTTTGCGAGCTGGATCGCACGCACGTCGTTCTGCACGATCCGGAGCTCACTGCCGTTCGCATCCGAGTCAGGCACATGGAGGACGTAGGAGAACGTGCGGCCGTCTTCGACGACCCGCGACGTGCGCTCTTGGAGTGGCTGAATCACACCATTGCGGTCGATCAGGCCAACCCGAGACATCTCGGCCAGCACCTCGATGATGCCGGACCCGCAGATGCCGATCACGCCCGTTGAGGCGGTCGCTTCGGCAAAGCCATCGTCGTCGCTCCACAGATCGGAGCCGATCACCTTGAACCGGGGTTCGAGCGTTGCGGGGTCGATCCGGACTCGCTCAATGGCGCCGGCGGAAGCCCGTACCCCGCACGAAATCTGTGCTCCCTCGAATGCCGGTCCGGTGGGCGATGAGGCTGCAAACAGCCGCTCGTCGTTTCCGAGGACAATCTCTGCGTTGGTGCCAATGTCGACGAGAAGCTGCACGTTGCTCGTGCGGTGGGGGCCCTCAGCGACCACCGCAGCGGCAGTGTCGGCACCGACGTGCCCAGCGATACACGGACCCACGTAGACCCGAGCGTTCGGGCAGTCGAGGTCGAGCCACTTCGCATCGACCGAGACGGCATCACTGGTTGCCAACAAGAACGGGGCGGCGCCGAGTGGGGTGGGGTCGATGCCCAACAACAGGTGGTGCATGACGGGATTGCCGACAAGAACGACCTCGAGCACGTGGGCCCGATCGTCGCCGACCAACTCGCCGATGAGCTCGTCGAGCGCACTCCGAACGGCGGCAGTGAGCTCGACCTCGCCCCCCGGGTTCATCATCACGTAGCTGACCCGGCTCATCAGATCCTCACCGAAGCGGATCTGAGGGTTCATACGGCCCGCAGTGCCGAGCACCTCACCGGTCGTCAGGTCGCAGAGGTGCCCGGCGATGGTGGTGGAGCCGACATCGACCGCAATGCCGAGCGCTCGATCGGTGAAGCCAGGCCACGCGGCAACGACTCGATTGTTGTCGCGGACAGCGACGGTGAGGCCCGGTTCATCGTGCTCGATGGCCCCGTGCAGCTCGGCGAGTGTGCCGGGATCAACCGTGGCGTCGGCAATGCCCCAATCAGCGGCCAGGCCGGCTCGGATCAGGTCGCTTGCGGTTGCGTCGTCGCCGAGCTCGACCGACTCGAGCTCGAGGTAACGCAGTTCGGTGACGGGATCGAGTGTGATACCGCTGGTGTCGACATCCTTGCGGATGACTTGTTTGTGGATCTGGCTTGCGGGCGGAATGTCGATGACGACATCGGTGCAGATCTCGGTGGCGCAACCGAGGCGTTGGCCCTCGATGAGCGGCCGCTTGCCGGCATAGTCGAGTTCGGTGGCATTGGGTGCAGACAATGCGTCGTCGTCGACGTCGAGACCCCACTTCGGAAAGCTGCCGGTTGACGGAACGATTTGGCAACGGCCGCAGATGCCCCGCCCACCACAAACCGAGTCGAGATCAGCGCCGAGTTGGCGAGCAGCATCGAGCACGCTCGATCCTTCGGGAACCTCACCGTCGAGGCCTGACGGTGTGAAGACAACGCGGACCACGACCGGAGGCCTCAGCTCTCGGCTCTGCGAGCGGCTCGCCCGCCCTTGCGCCCGCCACGACGACCGCCAGCGGCATCGCCAGCCTCGGCGCCTTCGCGCTTGGCAGCGATCCAGGCGGCGCAGTTCTCGTCGGTGCCGGCCAGAACGTCAGCGGCCATGATGGCGTCTTTCACCTCGGCGTGAAGAGGGTTCATGATGGCCGAGGTCATGCCGTGGCTGAGTGACATCGCGAGAAACGTACCCGTGATCGTGTGTCGGGCAGGAAGTCCGAAGCTGACGTTCGAAGCTCCGCAGGTGGTGTTCACGCCGAGCTCGTTGCGCAACCGATTGACCAGGGCGAAGACCTGCTGGCCGGCTCCGCCCATGGCGCCGATGGGCATCACGAGCGGATCAACGACAACGTCTTCCTTCGGGATGCCGTGGTCGGCAGCTCGGTTGACGATCTTCTTGGCAACCTCGAACCGGACGTCTGGGTCTTCGGAGATGCCGGTCTCGTCGTTCGAGATGGCGACGACGGCGGCCCCGTGCTTGGCCACGAGGGGAAGAACTCGTTCGAGCACCTCGTCTTCACCGGTGACTGAGTTGATGAGTGGCTTGCCTTGATACACCGCAATGCCAGCTTCGAGCGCCTCGACGATCGACGAGTCGATCGAGAGAGGCACGTCGGTGACGCTCTGCACGAGCTGGATCGCCTGTGCCAGCAGAGCGGGCTCGTCGGCAAGCGGGATGCCTGCGTTGACGTCGAGCATGTGGGCGCCGGCGGCGACCTGGGCGAGGGCATCAGCTTCGACTCGGCTGAAGTCGCCCTCCTTCATCTCGGCGGCGAGCAGCTTGCGGCCCGTGGGGTTGATGCGCTCGCCGATCATGACAAACGGACGGTTGAAGCCAATCACGACTTCCTTCGTCGCCGAACTGATGATGGTTTCGGTCATGATGAGACCTCCGGGGGATTGTCGTCGGGGGAACTGGATGTGCGTTCTGATTCGGGGCGGGCTGGGTTCCACCCGCCGGTGGCAACGAACTCGTTGAGGCGATCGAGCGTGAACTCGTCGTCGAGTCGTGCAGCTTCGGCCTTTGCTGCTGCGACGTAGTCGTCAGAGTCGGCAGCCACGGGCTCTTGACGCCACTCGGCGACGTAGGCAGAGGCGGTCGTGATGTCGGCCACCATGGCGGCGCGATCGATGGCCTTCTGGAAGCGGGGGAGGAGGAGCTCCTGATGCTTCTCGGCCCGCCCTTGGCCTCGGACACGCGGTGGGACACCATTGACTTGGGCGGGGATGTCTCGCCAGTAGATCGTGATGATTTGTGGGCCTCGGGCCATGGCTATCTCTCTACCTTGTGCAGTGCGACAGGGGTCGGGTCGGCGATCGATACGAGTGCATCGCTGAAGGGAGTGAGGCCGGTGGCTCGGACCTCGAAGTCGAGCCCGAGCTGGTCGGCTGCCACCTGCGCACGCTCGGTGAGCTCCGCTTGTTGTGCTTCGTCGTTCGTCTGGGCCAGGAACACGACTCGGCGGTAGTGGCCGAACATCATCTCGATCAGTTCGGGGTGACGATCGAGCTTGAAGGCCCGCCAGATGATCTGGTCGAAGTGCCGGGCCAGGTAGTCGGTGAGAAAGAAGGTGCCCAGCTCGGCTGCGTGAAGCTCAGCAAATTCGGCGGTACCGGTGAAGAACTCATAGCAATGCGAACCGGGCAGCCGATCGACATCGAGCCCGGCTGCTCGCCACTCGGCAATCGCAGCATCGAGGTGACCACCAGTGCCGCAGTCTGCGTACCCGAGCAGGATCCGCTCGTGATCGCCGGTGAGGCGTTCGTCGATCGAGTCTTTGAGGGCCGGGACGATCTGATCGGGGTGGTTGTGCAGCGGCGCGGGGAGGTAGTGGACATCGAGCAGGTTGGTGTCCCACGTGTTGGTGACAGCCCGAAGCTCGCGCACGAGCGCCCCGCACGCCACGATCAAGGTTCGACCAGGTTGGTGCTGATCAACCAGCTCTGGCTGCACGTCGCTCAGCTACCAGCGTCTTGGCCGTCTCGGCTGCTACGGCCGCGTCACGACAGTACGCATCAGCACCCACGGCTTCACCGAACTCTTCATTCAGCGGCGCCCCGCCGACGAGCACGATGAAATCGTCCCGGAGCCCCCGCTCGGTGAGGGTGTCGATGACGACCTTCATGTAAGGCATGGTCGTGGTGAGCAGAGCAGACATGCCAAGGATGTCTGGCTTGTGCTCTTCGAGCGCAGCGATGTACTCGTCTGCGTCGGTGTTGATGCCGAGGTCGAAGACTTCGAAGCCCGCGCCCTCGAGCATCATGGCGACCAGGTTCTTGCCGATGTCGTGGATGTCGCCCTTCACCGTGCCGATGACCACTGTGCCGATCGGTTCGGCGCCTGTCTCGGCGAGCAGTGGCCGGAGGATCTCCATGCCGGCTTTCATTGCGTTGGCGGCCAGCAGGACCTCGGGCACAAAGAGAATGCCATCCCGGAAGTCGATACCGACGATTCGCATGCCCTCGACGAGCGCATCGTTGAGTGTCTTGTCCGGAGTCCAGCCGCGGCCAAGAAGCAGGTTGGTGCCCTCCGCAATCTCGTCGGCTAACCCGTCGTAGAGATCGTCGTGCATCTGGGCAACGAGATCATCGTCGCTGAGAGAGGAGAGATCGATGTCGTCATCTTGGTTGGTCATGTCACCCCTATCGGCGAAAACGAGACGTCTGCGAAGTGTGCAGGATATTGAGCAACACCCCGAAGCACTTGACTTCCATCATGCGAGAAGGCACCGTATCATGGAAGACTTCAATCAAACAAGCGTTCACAGGGGTGGTTCCCGGCAGTCGGGAAGCTCTCCATGTGACTTCTGGCGCTGCCCCGGTGGCGTCTGATCTGCACCATTTCTCCTTCCCTCAGGTGGTGAGCCAGTGGCATCTCCCCAGCACAACCTCGGTCACAAACAGACTCTCGGTTGTCTACACGATCTCGGAGATGCGGCGTGAGCGGCGTCCAGTCTGTCGGGCGAGCCTTCTCGCTCCTGGAGGCGGTTGGTACCGAGCCGGCAAGCCTCACCGAGTTGGCCCGACGTGTCGGTTTGCCGATCAGCACGGCCAGCCGTTTGTTGGCGACGCTGGAATCCCTGGGTGCCATCGAGCGGCTTGATGACGTGGGGATGTACCGAATCGGTCCGTCGATCGTGAAGATGGCCTCGAGCATCGATTCCTCAGCAAGTCTGTCCACCATCGCCCAGCCGCATCTCGAGCACCTTGCCCGAGTTGTCGGTGAGGCGTGCGGTCTGTCGGTCGCTGCCGGCTACACCATGCACTACATCAATCAGATCGACAGCGATCAGCCGATCCAGGTCCGTGACTGGGTCGGCATCCGCGTTCCCCTGCATCTGGTTTCCGCTGGTCTGGTCGTGATGGCCCATTGGCCTGAGGAGGCCGTCGAGAGCTTTCTCGAACGTGATCTGTACGCCCCAACAACACGGTCGGTCACGGACCCGGCCAAAATTCGCGAGCGATTGCTGAAGGTGCGCGAGCAGGGAGTGTCGTGGACCGCCGAGGAGCTCGAGCTTGGCATCACGTCGTGTTCGGCTCCGGTGTTCAACGCCACGGGCGAGATCCTCTGCGCCGTGAGTGTTCATGGGCCATCGTTCCGCTTCCCGGGTGACAATCCCCGCTCGATCGAGAACGAACTGACCCGCGCCGCCAATGTCTTGTCGGAGACGCTGAGCCCACAGTGAGGCGGTTGTGAACCAAGCGTTCGATGCGACAACCTCGGTTGTCGACGGATCGGCGATCACCATCGCTGATGTCACTGCGCTTGTTCGATCGTGCGGTAACGAGTCGCTCCGGTGGTTCCGTGGCGGCTTGGGATCAGCTGGTGACGGCGGTCTCGCTGACGAGAGAAGCTTGGTCGTTGAGAACAAGGCAGCGGCCGGGTTCGATCCGGTGACCGATGCCGACCGCCACGTCGAACATCTCATCCGTTCGCAGTTGCGAGCGTGGTTCCCCGAGCACGTCATTCTCGGTGAGGAGGCGGGCGAGACCGGTTCGGCTCACGCATCGCGGCACCGTTGGGTGATCGACCCGATCGATGGCACGCGAGCCTTCGTGAGCGGTCAGCCAATGTGGGGCACCCTGCTCGGCCTCCAGTTCGACGAGGTGCCTGTCGCCGGGTGGTTGCACGTGCCCCCACTCGACGAGACCTACGTCGCATCTGGGGGTGTCGGTGTCGTTCACGCCCTCGGCCGTGAGCGGGCGCTCGTCACGTCAGCTGCGACCTCGCTTGCCGAAGCCACGCTGCTGTGCACGCATCCGACCATGTTTGCGACTGCCGGTGAGCAAGCCGCCTTTGCCCGGGTCAGCGATCAATGTCGGCTCACCCGCTACAGCGGTGACTGTGTGAACTACGGCCTCATCGCCACCGGCGACGCCGACCTTGTTGTCGAGAACCAGCTGCAGCCCTACGACGTCATCCCGTTGATCCCGATTGTCGAGGCAGCAGGTGGCGTGATCACCGACCGTGCTGGCGGCCCGGCGACCAACGGTGGTTGGGCGGTTGCCGCGGCCACTCCGGAGTTGCACGCGGCAGCTCTTGAGGCGCTCGGAGGTTGAGGCGGGCTGAACCCACACCAGCTCTTGTCAGCTGCGTCGTTTCAGCCCAGGCGGCGAAGCTCAGCGTTGCGGATGTAGGTGGTCACGACGACGACGAAACCGAACGCCGCGGCAAGCGAGATGGTGTCGCCGGTACCAATTTGGCGAGCCACTGCACCGAGACCCAGAGCGCCGATGGGCATGAGGCCGGCTTGTGAGAGCGCAAAGACACCCATCACCCGGCCCATGAGGTGGTCGGGAGTCGACGATTGAATCAACCCTTGATTCATGTTGATGTAGAAGCCGCCGGCGAGACCCATCAGCAAGGTGAAGGCGAGGATCAGGCCGAACGACGGGAGCTGCCCAATGATCATCGTGATGGTCGATCCTGCCATCATCGCTCGCTGGAACATCGCACCCTTGTTCGGGAGGTCGCCCTTCTTCATCACGATCACCGAGGAGATAGCGATGCCGAGCCCCATGAGGGCGAACGGAATCGCCGCATCACCTGAATCTCGATCGAACGCCTCTTTGATGTGAGCCTGCAACGTCACCATCACGGCGGGATTGATCGTGATGCTCGAAAGGAACAGCAGCCCGAACAGCGTGCGCAGCGCTTGGTCACCCCAGATGTGGCGAGCTGCTTCACCAATCTCGACTCGAATTGTCCGCTTCGGACCGGTCGATGTTGTGGCCGGGGTCTCGAGGGGGCGCAGGAACAAGATGCCAACACCGAGGAGCCCCGCTTGGAACCAAAACGCTCCAGCGAAGCCGAACGCATCACCTACGAACTTCGCAATGACGGGCCCGAGAATGAGCGACGCCGTCATCGCGATCGCATTCATCGCAATGGCAGGGAGTAGCTGCTCCTTCGACACGAGGAGAGGAATGAGCGAGCTGCGCACCGGCTGCCCAACTGCTGAGGCCGCCCCGGCCATCAACGTGAGAATGAGCACCCACGTCAGCGAGATCGCATCGGTCGCGGAAAGCATGGCGGCCAGGGCCATCACGACCGCGCCGGCGGCCTGGGTCGTGATCAGCATCGTGCGGCGGTTGAGGCGGTCGGCCCAAACTCCTGCCTGCAGAACGAGGAACGCAGCGGGCAGCCCGAGCGTGAACACCGTGAGACCCTGTTCGAACTCGCCTCGGTTCAAGCCGTCGAGAACCAACCATCCGAAGACAAAGCGTTGGGCATTGGCAACAAGAAAGAAGCCGACATTGTTCAACCAGAGGAGCCGAAAGGGCTTCACCGTCATCGGCCCAGGCGGCTTTTGGTCATCGACGTGGTCGGTCGATGCTTCGTGAATAGTCAAGGACAGAGTGTCTCAGATGTGACGGCACGCCGTCGAAATGGTGAGGCGTCTCCGGGGCAACGAAACAACTCAGCAACGACGTTGTACGGTCGTGGTCAATGAAGCGGGGGCATCGTTCAGCTCGCCATCGGGCGTTCGTCGTCGCGATGTTGGCGTGGGTGCTTCTCGTGCTGAGCCCCCTTGCCGCCACCGCCCAAGACGGTGAGGAAGAGCAAGACCAGCCCGAGGCAGGCCTCGACAGCGAATCTGCGGCGCCCCCACCTCCGTCGTCGGCGTTCGTTGCGCTTCCCGGAACCTGCGAGAGCGACGCCGCGCCGTTCAGCGTTGGCCTTGGCACGGAGTGTGTCTTTGATGCGCTGGAAGGTGGTGATCTCGAAGCGATTGAGACGGCATCGCTCTGGGATGGCGTTCGCGATGTTCCGTGCTCAGTCGAGGGTCGACGTTTGCGGTGCGTTGAGGTCGGAGCCCTGATCTCACAGCCGGGAGCGTGGCCGCTCGAGTTGCGGCTCAACGATGAGATCGTCCCGGAGGCTGCACTCTTCGTGTCTGCAGTCGCAGCAGAGGACGAGTTTCGCATTGCTCTCGACCCGGAGTTGCCCGTGTTGTTCGAGGGGCGGCCCCTCAGCGTCTTCAGTCGCGGACCCGATGAGCTCACTGAGGCGTATCTCACTATGCGGGTGCAGGGTGCGAGTCGAATCGTCGACACCATCGCGTTTGCGCCTGGAACCTTCGACGAGGGACGGCTGAATCGTCTCACCCTCGATGTGCCGCCGGGCGACTATCGGGTGTGGCCTTGTGTCGGTGCCAGTCCGTTGAGCTGCGAGGAGTTGCCAGGCGGGTACCGGGTCCAGGTGCTCGACCCGACCTTGGTTGAGTTGATCCCCGGTCACAATCGTCGAAGTGGGCAGCGAATCAACATCGTGTTCACGGGCTCTGGTTTGAGCGGCGTCGAACAGCTGAGCGACATTGCCACGCTGACGCTGGGCATGGGCGGCCCGATTGCTGTCGATCAGGAGGGCCAACCGACGGACGATCCCGAACGAACCCGCAATCTCCACTTCGGGCCAATGGCGATCGAACCGCTCCGGTCGAACGCGGGCAAGTTCAACTTCTGGATCTTGCCGGACGACCTCAACGCCGAACTGGCGTTGATCGCAGAGGTTTCGCGGCTTGATATCGATGCGTTCGGACTCCCGAACGCGCACGTCACGACGTTCTACGACGGAAGCGAATCGGGTGGGGTGAGCGACGCTCGAGCGAGCTCGTACTTCGGCCGTGAATTGGTGCCTCCGCTACCCGAGATCAGGTTCGGGGGTGCCCGCGTTTCTGTTGACCTTGATGCACCTGTTCTGTCATCAGAAACCCTCGCTCACGAATGGGGGCATGGCATCTTCGAGTTGCGCGATGAGTACTTCGGCTTCGACGGGCGACCCATCCTCACGGCCTTCCCAAACTGTGCACCCGATCTCGAGACGGCGACCGAGTGGTGGACGCCGGTGCTCGGTGAAGTCGACCCGTTCGTTGACGAGGTGATTGAGGCCCGAGTTGCGGCTGGCTTGGTGCAAGATGCCGAGGCCGCCCGTGACGATCTGGCCAACGATGTTTTGGTGCAGCCGATCGTCGGTGGGTGTTACGGAAACGTGGGGCAGGGCGGTGCCGTGCGGCCGAGCATCGATTCGCTCATGAACACCGAGATCCCGGTGTTCGGCATGGTCAACCGGCAGCGGGTCGAGGCAGTGCTGGGTCAGTTCGACGTTGGAGGCCCGCTCATCGATGTCGGCGATGTCGAGGAGGTGGGCTGCAGGGCGCGATCGGAGCGACTGTTCTGCGATGGGTCGCTGGCACCCGAGATCGATCCGCCCGAAGCGCTGGCGATCTACGCCGAGGGTGCACCGTGTCGTTTCGATGCGTCGGCGTCACCGGTCACCTTCAGTTGCTTTGCGCTCGACCCGGGCGGCGAAGACGTGGTGCTCAGCTTCGAAGAGCAAACGCTCGACGTGGGAATCGAGCGGCCACCTGAGCCCGTCGAACCGCCGAGCACGACGACGTCGACCACGGCCTCGCCGATTGAAACCTCACCAACGTCGTCGACCATCGACGAGAGCCCGCAGAATCCTGTCGACGAACGAGCAGCGGCGGCAAGCGGCGAATCGGGTGGAGGGGAAGCGAACTGGCGCATTCCGATCGCCGTCGGGTTGGCGGTTGCCGGGCTGAGTGTGGCCAGTGTCTTGCTCAAGCGCCGCAGCGATGAGAAGAGCGCTTCGTAGGTGCGGTGGGCGATGCCGCCGTTCGCTGGCGCTCACTTACCGAGTTGCTCGCTGGCGCTCACAACTCACCTCGTTAACGTTTGAGACCTGACCCCTGGGGGTAGGTGCGGTGGGCGATGCCGGCGATCGCGTCGGTGATCTGAGGCCACAAGGGCTCGGGCAGATCGTGACCCATGGCGTCGAGAACGACAAGATCAGCACCGGGTACCGCATCGGCAGTGGCGAGCGCCCCCGACATCTTGATCAGCGCATCTTGGCGGCCATGGAGGACCAGAAATGGCACCGATGTGGAACCGAGCTCTTCGGTGCGGTCGCCACTTGCTGCGATCGCAGCAAGCTGGAACGCGGCTCCGGTGGGGTAGAAGGATCGTTCGTAGGCTTCGATTGATCGAGCGCGGGCAAGCTCTTCGTTCCACAACGAGCCACCGATGATCTGGTTGACCTTGACCATGTTCTCGATGATGGCCTCGCGCTCGGCGGGCGGCGGGGTGAGGAGCGCCGTCATCGCTTCGGGGTCGGCCTCTCCAACCTCGGGGTTTCCGGTGGTCGACATGATTGACGTGACGCTACGAAGTCGCTCCGGATGGTTGATTGCCATCTCCTGGACGATCATTCCACCCATGGAGGCACCGACCACGTGGGCCGTGGTGATGCCGAGGTGGTCGAGCACGCCGAACCCATCTGCGGCCATGTCGACCAACGTGTATGGCACCTCGCCGGACACGTCTTCACCCTCGCGGGCCCGGGCGAGCAGTGTTGCAGCGTCAGGCATGTCGCCTTGGGTCTTGGCCGAGAGCCCCGCATCACGATTGTCGTAGGCGATCACGAAGAAACCGCGATCGACCAACGCTTCGATCATCCCGAGCGGCCAGCTGATCATCTGTGCAGTGAAGCCCATGACCAGAAGCAGAGGCTCGGCGCCGGGATCGCCATGAGTCTGGAAGCAGATTTCGCGACCGTCTTGGCCGATGGGCTCGAGCGTTGGGGTTGAAGACGTCATCGGCGATGACGATAGGCCCTCACCACAGTCGGGAGAAACCTGGCGCTCGGGGCTAGCTCTCGACTGCGGAAGTAAACGCCGTGATGATGTGATCGACGTCGTCTTCACGTACGTCAAGGTGGCAGACGACGCGGGTGGTTGGGCCTGCGCTGATGGTGATGCCCGACTCGGCCAAGCTTTGTGCCACGGCGGCGGGATCATTCTGGCCGAGCTCGATGAACACCATGTTGGTATGCGGCCCATCCACCTCGATGCCATCGATGGCGGCAAGCCCGTCGGCCAAACGTGTGGCGTTGTTGTGATCGTCGGCGAGGCGCTCGATGTGATGGTCGAGGCAATGGCGGCCGGCAGCCGCAAGGACGCCCGCTTGGCGCATGCCGCCTCCCAGCATTTTTCGCCACCGACGAGCGTCTTCGATGAGATGGTCTGAGCCGACGAGCACCGAGCCCACTGGAGCGCCGAGGCCTTTTGACAGGCACACCGACACTGTGTCGAAGCCGGCGGCGACGTCTGCTGGTGATCGATCGCTGCCGATAGCGGCGTTCCACAGCCGGGCTCCGTCGAGGTGCAGGCTCAGGCCTCGATCTCGTGCCAGTTGCTGGGCTGTCTTCACGTAGTCGTCCGGCAAGATTCGGCCGTTGTGGGTGTTTTCGAGACACAGCAAACGAGAGCGGGCGAAGTGGTAGCCGTTCGGTTCGACCTTGATTGCTGCGGCCACGACGTCCAGGTCCATCGTCCCGTCAGCTGCCAGGTCAATCGGCTGGGGTTGGATGCTGCCGAGCACGGCCGCGCCACCTGCCTCGTACTTGTAGGTGTGGGCGTCGTGGCCAACGATGTACTCATCGCCCCGGCCGCAGTGAGCCATGATGGCGCACAAGTTCGATTGGGTTCCGGTCGGCACGAACACGGCCGCTTCTTTGCCGAGCAGAGCTGCGGCGTGTGATTCGAGATCGTTGACCGATGGATCGTCGCCGTAGACGTCGTCGCCAACCTCGGCGGCAGCCATGACCTCGCGCATCGCTGGTGTGGGTCGTGTGACCGTGTCGCTTCGTAGGTCGATCATGACTGACTTTCCGTTTTCGTCACCAGTGCATCGTGCCCGGAGCGCCCTTGAACGGCCCGGTCACGTTGGACGTGATCCAGCCGCCGTAAAACGAACCGGGGTTCGCCTCGACACGCTCGTCGTCGACCCAACACTCATCGGCAACCTGGGCGTAGAAGGCCCATTTGCCCGCAACGGCAGCGTAGGTGGCCGTTGGCGTCGGGTAGGTCCAGCAAGCTTGAGGGGTGACGATGCCGTCGATGTCGACGTCGGCGTAGGAAGCCGCTCCCTTCCACTCGCAGAACGAACCGGCCTGTGGGGCGGGCCGCAGGCGGGTCTCGTCGATGAACGCAGGGTCGATGTAGTACGCCGGCGGTTGACTGGTTTCGCAGATCCGGATGGCCCGAGAGGCGTCAACGATGGTCTGGCCCTGATGCACGACCCGGATGCGCCAGTCGACCTCGTCGATCCGTGGTGGGCGTGGATAATCCCACACCGACTCAACCGGTTTGGTGTTGGTCACGGCTCGAGTCCGCGCAAGCCGGCGTAGGCCAGCGTGGTCAGATCTCGAAGCAGATCGTCTGCATTGAGATCGGTCTCGCTGTTTTGCCAGAACCGGACCATGCCCTCGGCCATACCGACCACGCCGTGGGCCAAGGCTTGCCGATGGTCGACGGCCATGCCCTCGACGGCGATCAGATCAGCGATCTGCGCAGCCAGCCGTCCCTCGACCTTCTGGGCGATCTCGGCCCACTCGCTGTCTTCTCGACTCGTCCCGCTGAACAAGACGGAGAACCCGTCCCAGTCTTCTTGGACGAATGCGAGGTAGCCCCGGAATCCGGCTTCCACCTGTTCGCGAGGCGACGGCGCTGCCACCGCGGCATCGAAAACAGCGTGTCCGAGTCGTTCGCCAACGTCGGTCAGAACGGCTTGATAGAGATCTCTTTTCGACGCGAAATGTTGATAGAGCACCGGTTTGGTGACCCCGGCCTCTTCGGCGATCTCGTTCATCGAGGTTTCGTGAAATCCAGATTGAGCCAACACACGGCGGGCAACCGACAAGAGTTGGACGCGGCGTTCGTTTCTCGGCAGCCGTGTATTGGTCACCAGTCGTCGTTCCGATCCGCCCTGTTGGCCGCTTTGACGCCGTAGTGGAACACCATCGCTGGTGCGAGAAGGAGTGATCCGATGATCAACATGGCCACGATCAGGGTGACCATTGTGTCGGTGAAACCGGTCATGAACCCGACAAAGAACACGACGCTGGCGATCACGTAGAGCGCTGAGCCGGCCCGCATGCCCTTCGACACCAGGTCAGCCACCTTTGCCCGCTGGGCCAAGACTGGATCGTTCACCGACTCAGGATAGAGGCGTACCGTCAGGGTTCGGCCAGTCCGGGCTCAACTGTCGTCGACCCCATCAGTGCTGCCTGCGGCCGCAAGCTCTGCGAGGAACTCATCAGGAGTGAGACCACCCGTACCGGACTCAGCTGTCTCGGTGTGTGCAATTGCTGGCTCGGCGATCGTGGGCTCAGCGTGCATGGGTTCCGTCAACACGATGGTGGCTGACGCAGCCTCATCGGTCTTGTTGGGATTGGCCTCGACCCGAAGATCGATGGCCTCACCTGGAGAGTTGTCACCAGCCGTCGTGAGGGGAGCGGTGCCTCGAGGCCGGTCGGTCAGGATGTTCATCGCCAGCACGAAGAGACCGGCAATCAGAATCAGGTCGCCAAACGAGACCACCTCGTCGATGAGTCCGATCGGGACGATGTCGCCGAGGAATCCCAACTGCGTCTGGTCGTCTTCGAGTTGACCGAGTGCGCCGATCGACACGACCGAGTCTGGGTCGATGGTGGCCTCGACTTTTCCTGCACCGATGAGAGCTTCGAGCCGGACGGGCACATACCCGTTCGCGACGGCTGCGACGAGATTCGAAGAGAGCCCGATGACCACGATGGAAACGCCACGGATGTGGAGGTTCTGGCACAGCCCGACGATCAGCACGAAGGCGCCGACAATGAACACCGATAGCCGAGCGGGTACGTCGATGAGTTCGGCGGTGGTTTGGACAACAAGCCCGAAGAACACCACGGGCGTCCACACCAACCTGGTGTTGAGCAGGTTCTCGAAGCGGCCTCCGCGGAAGAGCCCGGTCAACAACCCTGCGATCACGGCAAACGGTGTCAAGAGCATTGGACTCCGACATTAGGTTGATTTGGCTCCAAGGGCGGGCTTTTGCCTCGGTTTTGGGACGGCTGGGATCAGGCGTCCGGATTGTTCACCGTGCACACAACCCGACGGTCGCCCTGCTGCCACACGCCCTCGGTTGGCGTGAATTCACGGGCCACGAGCACGGAATCTGCATAGGACTCGCCGAAGAACTCCTCGAACCGTTGTAGGCAAACGCGCGCTGCTGCTCGTCGAACGGCCCGATCGCCGGGCCACTCGAGCTCTGATGGCTGATCACACGGGCCTCCCGTGAGCCGATCCGTCTCAGACTCGAGATCTTCGACCAAGCAGAACCCGGCGAAGGCCCGACCGGCGTTCGTGCCGTCGCAGGCGACGACGGCAACCGTTGGTGGCCTTGGCAGCGTCGTGACGGTTTCTGGAAGCGTCTCGGGTGCCGTTGGCTCAACGTCCTCGAACGTGACGATGCTGGTGGCGGTGAGGGTCGTGGTGGTTGTGGTGCTGGCTTCGGGAATCTCGGCCCAGCACTGCTCAGCGACGAGTCCGAGGCTGGGTGTCAGCGCCAAGATGATCGGGGGGTCCGTCGTTGTCGTGAGGTCAGGGTCTTCGGTCGACGTCGTTTCGCCGTCATCTACGCCCTCCTCGGCACCGTCGTCCCCGCCGGTGCATGCGGTTGCGAGCACCAGTGACGCGAGAATGAGGGCCACACAGCGCAGCATGAAGTTGGACCCGTGTTGGATCCGAATCAGAGGGCGGGCAGCAGCCGGTCGAGGTGAGTGAAGCAAACGAACAACGCTCCGAGGAAGAACGGTGCCGTCAGGATGTAGGCGGGCCAACGGCGCCACAACCTGGCTGCAACAAGACCGATGACGACGATGAGTGCCGTGATTGCTCCCCAGATGATCGTGGGAGTTCGCTCCTCAAAGTTCCAGCCGAGCGACTCGATCAGTGCATCTTCTTCGATGCCAACGACGTTTCCTTCGTCGAGCGCCAACTCATCGGGGCTCTCTTCGAGCCCGAGGTCGTCTGCCTCGTCTGCGCCAGCGACGAGTGAGTCGTCGTTGGTTGCGGTTGGCAATGGCTCGATCGAGCGAATGATCGGCACCGGCTCTGATGCGAGAACGGCGGTGACAACGATGCGCTGCGCTGCGGAGTACTTGGGGTGACAGGCAGTGAGGGTGAGGCGGTTGTCGCCGAAGTCCTCGAGCACTTCGACCTGGCTCGGGTCAACAATGAAGTGGCCGACGTCTGCCCCGCCACTCGGGTTCTCTTGCGCCATCACTTCGTAGCGGAAGGTTCCCTGCAGGGTTTCGACAAAGATCTCGTCGCCCGGCTCGAGTTTGTCGAGATCGTGGAACGGAGAGCCGTAGGTGGTCCGGTGACCGGCAATCGCAGAGTTACCAGCCTGTCCCGGTAGGGGAGTGTCTGGGTAGTGACCGGGGCCTTCACGTAGGTGATCCCGGTTGATGCCCTCGATGACGGTGCGCTCTACGCCAATCGAAGGGATCGAAATCGAGCCCATCGCGTTGCCCTCTTGTGGGAGCAGCGCTTCAGCGAGTTCGGGTGCGACTTCGACTTCTTCTCGGGTGAAGCCGACGATCTCTGTTGTGGGCTCTGTGCTCTCTGTTTCGAGAACCGGGTCGTCGTCATTGGTGGCGTCAGATGCAGCCTCGTCGGCTTCGCCGGTGATCTGGCTCAGCTGATCGCCGCTGGAGAGTTGTGCGAGCAGCGCTTGACGCTCTTCGAACTCGGTTTCGAGTGAGCCTTGGGCTCGGGCTTCCTGGAAGCTCGTGCCCCAGAGCTGGAACGCGGCAAAGGCCAAGACGACCAGACCGAAGCCGATCAATGTTCTACCAATTGCGCCAATGACGGACGCTGTGCGGTGTGTCATGAGAGAAAAGGGGGGTTCGGTTGAGGGTGGGGGGATCCCGGAATGCAGTGAACCGGGCACCACATCCTTCCATTCCTTATCGACCGCTCGGTGTCGGCCCTGGAGAAGAACCCACGTGTTGGGGGTCAAATGGCCCATATCGTTCATCGCTGTGTCTGATCCTGTCGTGCGGCTCCGTGGGGTGGTGAGCCTCATCGGACGATTTCCCGCACTCGCCGGGACAGATCTTGTTGTTGAGCAAGGCGAAGTGGTGCTTCTGCAAGGGCCAAACGGCGCCGGCAAGTCGACGTTGTTGCGGCTGTGCGCCGGGATGGCGCCGATACATACCGGGCACGGGGAGGCGTTCGGATTCGACCTGACCACTCGGGCCGGCCAACGAGAGGTTCGGCGCCGGGTCGGCCTGCTCGGGCACGCCACGTCGCTCTACGACGACTTGACCGTTGAAGAGAACGTTCGGTTTTGGAGTAGTGCGGCCGCGATTGGTCGAGGCCGTGACGGAACTTCCTCGTCAGGCGGTGCTTCCGGGTCAGACGCGGCGCGGGCCGATGAGGCAATGACGCGGCTTGGGGTCGGCGAACGGCTCCGATCGGTGAAGGTGGCGCGGTTGTCGGCGGGCCAGCGTCGACGAGCGGCGATCGCAGTTGTTGTTGCCCGGCGGCCTCTGCTGTGGCTGCTCGACGAACCACACGCCGGGCTCGATGCCGATGGTCGTGACCTCATCGATGAGCTGGTTCGCCAGGCCGCTGAGCAAGGCGCGACGGCCATCGTCGCTTCTCACGAGCTCGATCGAGTTGACGCGCTCGCGACCAGGGTCTTGTCTGTCGTCGGTGGGCAGGTGTCGGCGTGATCCGGCACGCCAAGCTCATCGCCGCGAAGGACTTGCGTATTGAGGTCTCCGCCAAGGTGCTCACGGCGCAGATCCTCCCCTTCGGGCTCCTCGTCCTCGTGCTGTTTGGTTTCGGCATTCCGCCTGACCGACGCGTGCTCGGAACCGACGACGAAGCCAGCCGGTCCTTGCTCGAGCAAGCCTCACCCGGCCTGTTCTGGTTGGCGATCCTGTTCTCGGCCCTGCTCGCGATCAACCGCTCGTTTGCGATCGAGTCAGTCGATGGGAACCTCGACGCACTGCGCCTGGCCGGCTTTGATCCCGCCGGGGTGTTTCTGGGCAAGTCGCTCGCTGTCGCCTCCGAACTCGTCGTTCTCGAAGTGATTGTCGGAATCGGTGCGTTTTTGCTCTACGGACCGCCCCTCGGCGACCCGCTGCTCCTCGGGTCAACAGTGCTGCTGACAACGGGTGCGATGGCGTTCGCCGGTACGCTCTATGGGGCACTGGGAGCCGGCTCGAGGCTCCGGGACACCTTGGTTCCTCTACTCGTTCTTCCAGTCCTCGCACCGGTGCTGCTTGCAGCGACCCGAGCGACTGAGTCCTCGCTGTTTGAGGGCTCATCGAGCGGGTGGGGGTGGGTTGGGTTCCTCGGAGCTTTCTGCCTGCTTTACCTCGGAGCGGGAATCCTGTCGTTCGGTTCGCTGCTGGAGGAAACGTGACCACCGAGATGTCGCCGGAGAGTGAAGCGACGCAACCGCCGCGTCACGCAGGCGGTTCCGAATCTCCCATGTTTTCCTCGACGGCCTCCAAGGTCACGTCGGTCCTCGGTTGGATGTCGATCGTCGCCATCGGAGCGTTGCTGACGCTCGGTCTGCTCATCTCGCCTCCGGAGGTTTCCCAAGGCGAATCCGTCCGGCTTTTCTACATTCACGTGCCGTCGGCCATCGTGTGCCTCTACATCGCGTTCTCGATCACCCTCGTCGGCTCGATCATCTACCTGCGGAATCAATCCGTCTTCTGGGATCTCGTCGCTGGCGCCTCTGCCGAAGTCGGCGTGCTGTTCCTTGCGTTCACTCTTGCGACCGGCATGTTGTGGGGCAAGCCGACATGGGGCACCTACTGGACGTGGGACCCTCGGCTCACTAGTACTGCCGTGTCGTTCATCCTGTATCTCGGTTACCTCGCCGTGCGTCGGCTCGACATGGATCCGGTGGCTCGGTCGAGGCGTGCCGCGGTTCTCGGCATCGTGAGTTTCGCCAACCTGATCATCATCCGGTTCTCGGTGCAGTGGTGGCGCAGCCTCCATCAGGGAGCGACCATCGACCCCCGAGACACCCAACTCGACGATTCGATGTTGGCGTCGTTCTTCTTGGGTTTGGTCGCCATGACGCTCACCTTTGCCTGGCTCGTCGTGCACCGGTTCCGCGTCGCCTGGCTCGAACATCAACTCGAAGCGAGCCAGCTTGAAACCGCCATCGCCGAGCGCACCGCAGCTGCTGGACCGTCGACCGGCCTCGCTCCAGGAGGCGCATGATGGGTTGGGAGTTCGTAATCCCCGGCTACCTGATCGTTTTCGGCTCGCTTGGTACCTATGCCGTCGCCCTGTTGCGGCGAGGGCGCAAGCTTGCCGCCCAGCTCCCAGAAGAGAAGCGACGTTTCCTTGACTGAGATCGATCTCACACCCCTCGACCCTGGTTCGGCTGCGCCGCGGAACCGAACCCGTAACCGCCTCATGATTGGCGCTGTCGTGCTGGTGCTTGGCTTCGTACTCTTCCAGGCGCTCACCAGCGCACGAGTGTTTTTCCGCAACGTCGATGAAGCCGTCGCCGAGCGGGCAGAACTCGGCGATCAAACCTTCCGCATGCAGGGTGTTGTTGTCAGCGAACCTGCCGAAGACAACCGCGGTGCCATCACGTTCGCCATTGCCTTCAACGATGTGGAAGCCGAGATCGTCCACGTCGGCGAAGAACCGTCTGACCTGTTCGAACTCGGCATGCCGGTCGTGGTCGAAGGGCATTGGCAGGGCGATCTGTTCACCTCCCAGCAGATTCTCGTGAAGCACTCCGAGTCCTACGTTGCCGACAACGAAGAGCGGCCTGGCGTCGGCGAGAACGGCGTCGACGGCGAACCAGCAAGCGATCCTGGAGTCGGCTGACCGGGTCATGAACTCTGCCCTCGGTTTTGCCTTCTCGGTTCTCGGACTCTCCGCATCGATCTTCGGTGCGCTTGGTGGTGTCTACGCGCTCGTCCGCAAGACGCCACGACTGATGACCACGGTCCGGCAGTGGGCCGGGCTCGTCATCCTTGCGGCGATCGGCGCCTTCGTGGTGATGGAGGTTGCGCTGTTCCAGCGTGACTACTCGGTGAAGTTCGTCCAAGAGGTGGGGAGCGACGCGACACCGCCGCTGTTCAACTTTGCCGCGCTGTGGTCGGCCCTCGAAGGGTCGATCATTCTGTGGACGTTCATTTTGGCCGGCTATCTCGGGGCGTACCTGTGGAAGTTCCGTCGCCAAATCACCGACCCGCTCCATGGATGGACGCTCGTCGTGTTGATGGTGGTGACCGCCTTCTTCTTTGCCCTGATGGTGGGGCCCTCCAACCCCTTCACCGAGGTTGCGGTGCCGGCGAATTTCGTCGGCCAAGGCCCGAACCCGCTGCTGCAGAATCACGTGCTTGTGGCCTTCCACCCACCGATGCTGTACCTCGGCTTCGTTGGCTTCACCGTGCCTTTTGCGTTCGCCATCGCTGCGCTCATCACCGGTCGGGTCGGCGAAGGGTGGCTCGTCGAGACTCGACGCTGGACCGTTGCTGCCTGGTCGTTCTTGACCCTCGGCATCGTGCTTGGCGCCTGGTGGAGTTACGAGGTTCTCGGGTGGGGCGGTTACTGGGCCTGGGACCCAGTCGAGAACGCCTCGTTGCTGCCGTGGTTGACCGGCACGGCCTATCTGCACTCGGTGATGGTGCAAGAGCGGCGCGGCATGCTCCGCGTTTGGAATCTCTCACTCCTGTGCTCGACCTTCGCCCTCACGATCCTCGGTACCTTCCTGTCCCGCTCCGGCGTTGTCGACTCGGTGCATGCCTTCTCTGAGGGTGGCGTCGGCCCGTGGCTGCTCGCCTTCTTCGGCGTCATTTCGGCCGTGAGCGTCGGCCTGATTGCGTGGCGAGGTGATCGACTCCGCTCACCAGGTGCCATCGATTCGCCGCTGTCTCGTGAGGCCTCGTTCCTCGCCAACAACCTGCTCTTCGGGGCGCTTGCGTTCGTCATCCTGCTCGGCACCGTCTTCCCTCTGATCGCCGAAGCCTACGACGGGACCCGCCTCACGATCGGACGCCCATACTTCGACTCGATGGGACGCCCGATCGGCCTGGTCATGCTGTTCCTGATGGCCGCCGCACCGGTGCTCCCATGGCGCAAGGCATCTACGGAACTGCTCTCCCAGCGACTGTTCTGGCCTGCGGTCGCCGCGGTTGCATCCATGGCGCTTGCCCTG
>CALJSB010000100.1 GCA_937976305.1 uncultured Acidimicrobiales bacterium | reverse complement strand
TCATCGGCAAATGTCGACTTGCCGGCCCCAGATCGGCCATCAACCCCAACAAGAACTCGCGGCTGGCCGGAATGAAGGACCGATACTGCGCTGGCAACGCCTGCGAGAACCCCCGACCGAGAGGCGGTCACGATTGGAGCGGGATTGCCATCCAGTCCTGCGGGCATGCTGCACCTTGGCACACCAGAGACGCGTTCGGTGGCCAACGCCGCCGTCGATTCGCTTGCCGCGTGCTTTTGGGTCGCAGCGGGTACCGCTTGGCTCTGGCAGTCGCCGTCCTCGGGGGACACTTCTCAGTTCGGATGACGTGTTGCATCGCCAGTAAAACTACTGTCGAGTAACTTTCGGAACGGTCATTGGGGGGACACCATGCCGATCGGTTCTGTCAGGTTCTTCAACGCTGAGAAGGGCTATGGCTTTATCTCTCAAGAGTCGGGCGAAGACATCTTTGTGCGCGAAACCAACATCGAGGGCTCAGGCTTTCGGTCATTGGATGAAGGCATGACGGTCGAGTTCGATATCGCACCGGGACGCAATGGGCCTGAAGCTGTGCGGGTTCGCATCCTCTGAATCAGAGCGTTGATCAGTCTGTTTCGGCAGCGTCGCTGTCGACGATCGACGTCTCAGTTTCCGCTGCTTCGTATGTAGCTCCGACGGCCGCCGCAGAAGAGGCGCCCGCTTCATCAGCAACGGCATGCTCCGCGACGTTTTCGGGCGGGTCGACCGCTTCATCGTCGAGACCCGATTCGTCGAGCTGCGGTTCGTCGGGCAGTGGTTCGTGATCGGCTTCGGTCAGCTCCGACGCGGGCGACCCGCTCTCTTGCTCGAATGCAATGTCGTCAGCCGGATCAGCTGCGTCTTCCATCAACTCCGAGATGTCGAGCTCATCGCCCACCGCTTCTGACGACTCAGATCCCTCCGCGCTACCGGCAGAGCCGGCGAATCCCGAACTCGACGTCGACTCAGTCGGCTCGGGTTCGGTGACCGGAGCAACCTCAGTTGTCGATTCGTCCGTTGCAGAGGTTGACTCTGCGTCTGGGTCAGCGGTTGTTGGCGTCGCCTCTGTTTTGCTTGGCGTCTCTGCACCCGCTGAAGAAGGCGTCTCGCCCGGCATCGTTGACTGCTCGGATTCGCCTGAGCCAGTGATTGTTGGCGACTCCGGTTCGACAGTCTCGATCTCGGTCTGATCGGTCGAAGCAGCGATCTCGGGCTCAACCTCTGTCGAATCATCGATTCCGACAGGACGAGACGAAGGAACGATCGTTGGTTCGACGCGTGACTCTGGAAGCGTCGTGGACACCGAATCCTCAGGAGTAGATCCTTCACTTCCGGCTTGCGGTTCATCAAGCGACGTCGCCGTACCCTCTGAATCATCGACTGTTGTGTCGGGCGTGCTCGCACTCTCGGTCGTGGTTTCGTTGTCTGTGGGTGTGACGCCGTCATCCTCCGGTGCGGTGGGCGCCGGGCGGATGATCGTGATCGACGACTCGTCGTGGTCTGGCTGAGAGCTGGCACTCGACGCTTCGCTTGCCGAACCGACAGCAGCCTCAGCGGTGTCGGTCTGCCCGCCGCTTGCCTTCTCGGACCGTTCTTGGTTGTCGTCTGAAGCTGGAGCTGCGATGCCGACCGAGATCGTTGGTGTTTGCTGGTCGTCGGCCACCGACGATGTCGACTCGACACTGACCAGGTCGTCGCCCGGCACCACGGTTGTTGAGCCAAAGCTCTGCGACGCCGAATCGGTCGAACGGACTTCGAGCGCCCGGTAGGCGAGTGGGCCAGCGACGAGGGCAGCTGAGACGGTCGAGAGCGCGACGGCGAGCAACAGCCTCGGCGACTTCACAAACTCGAAAAACGACGACAGCATCTCACCCCTGCACACAAAGAAAGAAAACCCGTGTGCCCCACCGAACTTTCTAGTCAGAATGGCCTGGAATTGCGGCCAAACAGGTGGTTTCACCCACGAAAGTGAACGGTGAAACGGCCAAATTCCACGCTGAGTGGGGGGTCGGTGACGATGCGCCCTGCGACGTTCGTTCCACTCGTTCGAGAAGGGTTGGTTTGAAAGTCAACGTCGGCGGGACGAACGTGATAGAACGTCAACGTTTCCCCGGTCTGGGTCCGGCGCGGGCACTGGCCGGGGAAACGACCTGAGCCGTCCTCTCGACATCTGCGGGCAAGCCGAGGGACACTCAGTCAGGGGGCAAGCAGTTGCCGGTAGACGTCAGCGGCTCGCCCGAGTTCAGCGATGTCGACCCACTCGACGGCCTTGTGCGCCTGGTCGATCGATCCGGGGCCAAACAGTGATTTCTCGAGCCCGACGTCGGGGTAGGCCAGTGCGTTCGATCCATACGTCGCGGTCTCAGGTGCAGACCCTGCGAGCCTGCTCAGCTCCGCGATCAGTGCCCCGGCGGGATCTTCATAGAAGGCAGCCGAGCCAGCGCCATATGCCAAGGCCACATCGACCTCGACCGGGGCAGCAGCGGAAACAACGATGTCTTTCAGGGCAGCGAACAGAGCATCCGGATCTTCGCCCGGAGCCGTTCGGCGGCCGGCGTACAGGGTGCAGCAATCAGGAATGATGTTTCGGGCAACGCCGCCCGCGATCTCGGTCACCGAGAGTGTGCCGGGTCCGACCGCGGTGGTGCCACCGAGATCTTGCAGTCGGTCATGCTCGAGATCGAGCGCATCGATGATGCGGCCAGCGGCAGAGATTGCGTTGCTGCCAAGGTGCGGTTTGGATGAGTGGGCGGCCACACCGTTCACCGTGATCTCGAGGCCGAGTCCTCCCTTGTGACCGTGTACCGCAGCGCACATTGTCGGCTCCGCAATGATGAGCTGGTCGATGCCGAGACCAGTATTGCGGGCCCATCGACGAAATGCCTTGGCTCCGATGAGCCCACCGATCTCTTCGGAGATCGTTCCAACAAGCCACACGGTTGGCCCCGGCCCGTTGTCGGCGAGTAGCTCTTCGAGTACGGACATCACAACAGCGAATGTCGCCTTGGTGTCGACCGAGCCTCTCCCGTAGACCCGATCGTTTTCGATCCGGCCATCGAAGGGATCGTCGGTCATGTGCTCGACCGACACGGTGTCGAGGTGGACGTCGACGACCACCGTTTGATCTCGTTGACCATCGAATCGGGCGTAGACGTTCGGACGCCCGGGCAGCGCTTCGTCGAGCTCGACGGTTGCGCCGAGCGCCTCGGTTCTGTCAGCCAGGAAATGGGCGAGTTCGGTTTCGCCATCGTCGCCAGAGATCGGCCCGGCTTGGAGTGGATTGACGCTCGGTATGCGGACGAGTTCGCCAACACGCTCGGCGATCTCCAGTGTTGTCACCATGGGGCAGACGTTAGGGGGAACGGCCGGTTCGTGCCCGTTGACCTACGCTCGACCCATGCCACCATCGCAAGATGTCGCTGCCGAGAAGGCCGAACTTCGAGCTCGGGCCAAGAAGAACCGAGCCGGTGTGCAGATTGATCACCGGCGTGTGCAGGTTGGGCTGGCTCGATTTCTGACCGGTGCCCCAGCGGGGTGGGTCGTTGGCTTCTCGGCCCTCAAGGGCGAGCCCGATCTCTCCGGGTTGCTCAGCGGTGACATCGCCCAGGGGATCGGTCCGTTTGCACTCACCCGGACCCCACCCACAGGCTTTGATCTGACGGTGCACCCGGCCGATGCAGAACGAGAGCTGCATCGCTACGGCTTCTCACAGCCCGTCGCAGACAGTCGTCACATTGCTGACGCCGACCTGGCTGTCGTGCTCGTTCCTGGGCTGGCCTTTGACCGACAAGGCGGACGGCTGGGTTTTGGCGCCGGCTACTACGACCGCTTCCTCGGAAGACTCGACGACTCGGTGCTTCGGGTTGGTGTGTCTGACGGTTTCGTGGTGGATGTGGTCCCGAGTGATGAGCACGATGTCGCGATGACCCACCTAGCCACTGAGATCGGAGTGGTCCCGCTGCCGCTGTAGTTGCTCTAGCGTTTGGACATGTTGAGCCAGCGTCCGGTCAGCCCGGAGATCCAGCCCATTGTTGACCTCGTGAATGATGCTGCTGCAGATGCGCCTCCTGTGTGGGACCAGCCAGTCGCCGAACGGCGAGCTGCGTACCACGCGCTGATTGCTGCCGTTCAGCCTGGGCCAGAGGTCGCGAAGGTCACGAACTACACCGTTGACGGGCCGGGTGGCCCGATTGCACTCCGGAGTTACCAGTCGACGATGGATCCTCCGCTGGGCATCATCGTGTTCTTCCATGGGGGCGGATGGGTGATCGGTGATCTCGACAGCCACGATCACGTGTGTCGCGAGCTGACCGTGAAGTCCGATGCCCTCGTTGTGTCGGTTGACTATCGCTTGGCCCCCGAGACGAAGTTCCCAGGCGCGGTCAACGATTCGTGGGCAGCTCTGCGGTGGATTGCCGAAAACCGTGGTGGTCTCACGGGTGACCTCCAAACGCCCATCGCCGTGTGTGGCGACTCCGCAGGCGGGAACCTCGCCGCGGTGATGGCATTGATTGCTCGAGACGAGGGACTCGAGCTTGCATCGCAGTTGCTTGTGTATCCGGCGGTCGATTCGCGGATGAATGGGCAGGGCAGCCTGATCGAAAACGGCGAGGGTTATGTGCTGACTCGCGAAACCATGCTCTGGTTCCGAAGCAACTACCTGGGCTCGGGTGAACGTGACGAGCAGATCCCCGATGCTCGACTCGCCGACTGGCGTGCGAGCCCACTGCTTGCAGAGTCGCTTGCCGGAGTTGCGCCGGCCCACGTCATAACGGCTGAGTTCGACCCGCTGCGTGACGAGGGCCTGGCCTATGTCGACGCACTGCGATCCGCCGGCGTCGAAACGGTTCACAACGATTACGACGGCATGGTGCACATCTTCTTTCAGCTCAGCCCGATCGTGCCGTCGGCGACGACGGCGATCAACGAAGTTGCGGCCGCCGCCCGCGAGAGTTTCGTCAGCGATTGACCTCGGCCTTCACGACGGGGTCGTGAGGGGTCGATTCTCATGACTCGGTGACCGCGGCCGATTGTCAACGATGGACCACTCTGTCCTCGATGCAGCGGACGCCCCGCTCGCACGTCTCATCGACGATGCGATTGGCATTGACGATGCCGTGGTGCTGGTCCACCGCTTGGCTCAAGAGCTACGCCGGTTCCAGTCCGTTACCCACTCGGAGCTCGTCTTGCTCGATGGCGTTCTCGCTCAGCGCTGGACGTTGACGACGGCAGACGACGAGCGTCCGGTGTCTGACTGGCTCACTGAGCCAGAAGCCACCGTCGAGGGGCACTGTGCGGTGGAGGGGATCGAGCGTCGTCTCTTGGTTTCGGAGCTTCGTTTGCCTGTTGCGGACGAAGAGACGGCACTGTCCGATCGCCCGCTTGTGTCGCCGATCGACAGTGCAACTGATGAGCTCTTGATTCTGCCGTTGATGTCCGCGAGAGGTTCGCTTGGCTCGTGGGCCGTGCAGATTTCGCATGCACTCGACGACACAGCTGTGGGTAGTAGAGCGCTGGACGGTAGAGCGCTGGACGGTAGAGCAGCCGCGGAGCTTCGTGGCATCGCCGCCGTTGTCGCGATGGTGCTGGAGAAGCTTGCCGTTCTGGGTGAAACGGACGAGCGCCGTTCGCGGCTCGCATCGGTTCACGCTGACCTTGAATCGACGAACGGTGAGTTGGAGACCGTCGCCCGGATGGCTTCGAGCGAACTGCATCAGCCGCTCGGGCAGATTCGCAATTATGCGAATCGTCTCGCCGGCGCTGATGACCAGCTGACTGAACGAGAGCTGGACTATCTCGAGCGAATCATAGGAGCGAGCTCTCGCATGCAACGGCTTGTTGCTGATCTGCTCGTGTTCTCACGTGTATCGGCTGACGAAGCACCGATGGCAGCGGTTGATCTCAACCAAGTTGTCAGCGAGGTGCTGATGGATCTTGAGCTGACGATCATCGATGTAGGCGGCACGGTGAGCGTTGGCGATCTGGCGGTCGTCTCTGGCAACTCGACGCAGCTGCGACAGCTCTTTCAGAACTTGATTGGAAACGCCATCAAGTATCGGAAGTCGGAGGCGGCGCCGCTTGTCTCGGTGCGATCCGTCGACACGCCGGACGGGAGTGTTTGTATCGAGGTCGAAGACAACGGCATTGGATTCGAACCTCAGTTTGTTGACCGAATCTTCAAACCGTTCCAGCGGTTGCATGGGCGTGGTTCTTTCGAAGGATCTGGGATCGGTTTGGCCGTTTGCCGTCGAATCGTCGAACGCCACGGCGGCGAGCTCACGGCCCGGTCCGAACCAGGGACGGGCTCTACCTTCGTTGTGACGCTCACCCGGGGTGCGTACTGATGGGCCCGAGTAACTCAGGTGTGAGTAGCGCCGACATCGTCAATCTCCAGGACGTTGTTGAGATCGTCGAGATCATCAACGCCCATACCGATGAAGATCAGCTCATCGATGCCGTGCTGCAAAAGATGCTCGGCTACGAGATGGCGGCCTTCGTGGTGATGCGTCGCCTGTCCGATGACGGCACAACGTTGGAACCGGTCTACGTGAAGGAGGGCGGTTCACCACTCGAAGAGCTGATGCAGACCCGATCGATACCGCTCGACTCCTTCGAGGGACACGCGTTGGCAGTCGATCATGTCGTCGAGCTGACCGACACGATCATTCCGCGGGTGAAACTTGATCCGACGTATGTGGAACAGGTGTGGGAGTGCGCGGCTCACGGGGCCACAGGTGCGCTGTTTTACCCCGTCCGGTCCACCGAGGCGATCGGCACGCTCTCGTTCTACAGCTATGAGAACGTCACGCTTGACGAAAGCGGTGTCGCGATGTTCCAGCGTGGGGCAAAGTTGTTGGCGTTCGGGGTTGAGAAGTGCCGCCGTATTGCCGCAAAGCGGGGGCAAGAAGCCGAGCTCGAGTCGGCGAATCTCAGGCTCGAGAGTTCGAACCGCGACTTGCAGGACTTCGCCCACGTTGCCTCCCACGATCTGCAAGAACCGCTTCGCAAGATTCGGACCTTCGGCGAGCGGCTGCAGGGTTCTGCCGCCGATCGGCTGACACAGCAGAGCGTTGGCGATCTCGAGCAAATTCAGGATGCTGCGATGCGCATGCAACGCCTCATCGATGAGCTACTGGTGTATTCACGAGTTGGCAACCGAGCAGCAACGCCCGCAGTCGTCGGCCTGAACGCCGTGCTCGACGAAGTGCTCGCTGCAAACGCCGGTGCGCTGCGGAGCGCGGGCGCCGTCGTAGAGGTTGGACCGCTTCCAGCGGCGCTCGTGGATGAGCGCCAGATGGTGCAGCTGTTCTCCGCCTTGATCGACAACGCGATGAAGTTCGCTGCGTCCGATCGTCCGCTCACTGTCTTGGTGTCAGGTGAGCTGGCCGATGGGACGGTCACCGTCGAGGTCGAAGACAACGGCATTGGCTTTGACCCAGAACATGCAGAGCGACTGTTCGAGCCGTTCAGACGGTTGCACCCTCCTGAGCAACACAACGGAACGGGCATGGGCCTCGCCGTCGTTCGGCGCATCATTACTCGCCACAGCGGCACAGTGACAGCCGTTGGTGAGCCAGACAGGGGTGCGACGTTCAGGTTGCGGTTGCCAGCCGCGCAATCAGCCTGACGGGGTGACCGGCGTGAATGGTGCAGCTAGCGCTGTTCGGCAGCCAAGTCGGCGATGACGGCGGCTGCATGGCCGGCGGGGTCGTCGACCTCGTAGACCCTCGCCACGTTGCCGTCCGGCGCGACCAAGAAGCTCAGGCGCTTCGGGAAGTCGGCAAACGGTTCGTCTGGGTCCCGCAAGACGCCGTAGGTCGTACCGACCGCCTTGTCGGGGTCGGACAGCAGCGGAAACGGAAACTCCACCGCTTCCTTGAACGCGGCATTGTCTGCCGGAGTGTCAAACGACGCCCCGAGCACCTGGCAGCCGGCATCAACGAAGTTCTGAGCCTGATCACGCAGGCCCTCAGCTTGCAGCGTTCAACCGGGAGTGCTGGCCTTGGGATACCACCAGAACAACACCCACTGGCCGGCGTGGTCGGCCAACGAGACGGGCTGACCCGATTCATCAGAGAGCGTGAACGCAGGTGCTGGGTTGCCTTGTTCGATCATCGAGTTCCTCATCGTTGGGCTGGCGAAGCCGAATCTAGCGCGGCAGGACATGACGGTGGGTGTCCCGCTCGATCGACGATTCGGGGCATCATTCGGGAATGACGTTGTTCTTCGCCTTCCTTGCGCTCGGTGGTATGGCGCTCGTTGTGCTGGCGCCCGTCACGTGTCTGGCCCTCCCGAACTCGACGATGGCTCGAGACATCCGCTCCTATGGCCTCATCGGCGGGTTCGTCGCCGCCGCCGTTGCGATGCTCGGCAGCCTCTACCTTTCCGAGGTCGTGGGCTTTGAACCCTGCCGGTTCTGTTGGTACCAGCGCTACTTCATGTACCCAGCGGCCGTGGTGCTCGGGATCGCCGTGTTTGCAAAGCGCCCAAAGCTCGGATGGGTCGGCGTTGGGCTCGCGGCGATCGGTTTTCCGATTTCGATCTATCACCGGCTGGAACAAGCCCGGGGCAGCTCGATCGGCTCATCGTGCGATGTCGACAATCCGTGTTGGGCTCGCTATGTCAACGAGTTGGGGTGGATCACCATCCCAACCATGGCGGCGGTCGCCTTTGCACTAGTTTGTACGCTCGTACCGCTGAGCCTTCGGGCTTCGTCACGTCCGCAGGAATAGACAGCTGCTGAGCGCAGTTTTGTCCACAGTCACAATTCGTCAGCCCCCATGGCGAGAGGGAGAGGTCCGATGGCTTCTACGCAGGTAAAGAAGATTAACGACGGCAGCGACAACGGCGGTCGCTGGTTCATGATCGGCATCATCGCCGTGTTCGTCATTGGCGCTGCTGCCGTCGCCTTCGTCGCAAGCAACCGCAACTCCGCCGCGAGCAACTCCAACATCGAGCGAGGCACCGACGTCGACGTCTTCGCCGACGTGTCCATTTCGGGCGACCCACTGCCGGCAATGCCCGGTAGCGGGGTCCTCGCCGACCCAGCCACCGACGCCGCCGTCGGAACCATCGCACCAACACTCGTTGGAACCGACTTCTCGGGCAACCCAGTGTCGATCGAACCCGATGGGCGTCCGAAGGCCATCTACTTCCTCGCCCACTGGTGCCCGGCATGTCAGGAAGAAGTTCCGTCGGTTGTCGACCTCATCGAATCGGGAGCTCTCCCCGAGGGTGTCGATCTCTATGGCATCTCGACCTCGGTCGACCAGACCCGCGGCAACTTCCCGCCGAACAACTGGTTGGCTCGTGAAGCATGGACCCCACCCATCATGCTCGACACCGCCGGCAGCGAAGCGCTGCTTGCCTATGGTGCCGGTCCGTTCCCGTTCGTCGTGTACCTCGACGGTGACAATCGAGTGCTGGCCCGATCATCTGGTGTGCTCGGCGAAAGCCAGATCACCACAATCTGGGAGACCCTGGCGGCGAGCTGAGCCGCCGCTCTCCAGTAGATTCGGCTCCATGAGCGATCTCGACACCGATCTCATCGTCGAAGAGCGGGTCACCCCCGTCACCAACGAAGGGGGCGATCATGAGCGTTTCGCCCACTACGTGAAGAAGTCGGCGATCCTGCCGAGCAGTGTCGAGGGAACACCGCTCGAGGCGTTGTGCGGCAAGAAGTGGGTACCCACTCGTGACCCCTCGAAGTTTCCGGTGTGTCCAGAGTGCAAAGAGATCTACGAGGGCTTGCTCACTTGAGCGATGCCGACCTCGCGGTACCTGAGGTCGTCGTTGTTGGCAGCCTGAACCTCGATGTCTCGGTGCCGGTCGGGCATCTGCCCGCCCCGGGCGAGACCGTGCTCGGTGGTGATGCCCTGTGGTCGCCGGGAGGCAAGGGCGCCAATCAGGCAGTGGGCGCGAGCCGGCTGGGCCGCCGGGTCGAGATGGTTGGTTGCGTCGGCGATGACGCTCCCGGTCAGCAACTGCTCGACAGCCTCGGTGAAGGCGTCGGCCATCGCCACGTGACGGTGCTCGACAACGTCAGCAGTGGGTTTGCGGCGATTGCCGTTGGGGCGGATGGCGACAATCAGATTGTCGTGAGCCCGGGCGCAAATGGGCGTGTCGCTCGCGAACACATCGAGGCGGCGGCCTCAGAGTTGAGCGCCGCGTCCGTCGTGCTGGCCCAATTCGAGATACCCAGCGACGCAGTGTTGGCAGCAGCTCGAGCGACGGCCGGAACCTTCATCCTCAATCCAGCTCCGGCTCCGGTCGACCTCGACGACGAGGGCCGGGCAATGATTGATGAACTGCTGGGCGAGGTCGGCATTGCTGTGCCAAACCAGGGCGAGCTCGCCGCACTGTTGGGCGGGGCCAAGGCGAATTCAATGGAGGAGATCGGCGCTCAAGCCAAACGGCTGGCGGAGCGGGTGCCGAACGTTGTGGTGACACTCGGCGAGCAGGGGGCGCTCGTTGCCGATGCTGGCGGCTTTGCGCACGTGCCGGCCGTCGCCGTTGACGCCGTCGATGCGACGGCGGCTGGCGATTCGTTCTGTGCGGGGCTCGCCGACGCGCTGTGTGGCGACGCTCAGCTGGGTGAAGCGGTGGCGTGGGCCGTCAGAGTTGCTGCCGTCACCGTGACGCGGCGGGGTGCCCAGGCATCACTACCGACTCGAGCTG